>DATMQU010000371.1:0-2643 GCA_035566715.1 Vicinamibacteria bacterium | reverse complement strand
CCCGGGCCCTGCCCTGCGACATCCTGATCACCGGAAACGCGAGTGACACGGGCCGTCCGGGTCCCACCTGGACCTGGAACGGCAAGCCCTGCTTCCCGATCGGAAGCAACGCGGGGGGCATACCCGGCTGCGAGAACCATCCCGACAACCAGTTCCTCGTGATCGCCCGCGGTCCGGGGAGTTACTTAGCCTGCTCCTCTCATGGCGTCTGCGGGGGTTACGATGGCCCCTTCTTTGGGTCGGTCGAGGAACCCGTGACCAGGTAAGAGACCTGCGCAACCCAAAGCCCTGACGGGCGGTCTACGGGAAGGCCCCCGGCTTCTCGCTGAGGACGCGGTAAGCGGCGATCTCGCGCTTCTTGCCCTTGACCGTCTGCGGCCCCAGCGACTCGCACTCGAAGAAGTCCTTGACCTCCGCGTAGGTGTTCTCCCCGATCACGATCCAGCTGGGGTGGGCCACGTGGCCCTCCAGCCGCGAGGCCAGGTTGACGGCGTCGCCGAGCACGCTGTAGTCCTTCCGCTTGGGGGACCCGATGTCCCCCGCCACGACCCTCCCGCTGTTGATGCCCGTGCGGAGCTGGATTTGGGGGAGCCCGGTCCGCTCGGCGTTGAGCTCGTCGACCATGCGGTGCATCTCGAGCGCCGCCCGCACCCCCCGGACCGCGTGGTCGGCTTGGGGCAGGGGGGCCCCGAAGACGGCCATGATGCAATCCCCGATGTACTTGTCCAGGGTGCCCTCGTACTTGAAGATGCACTCCGTGAGCTCTCCAAAGTACTCGTTGATGGTGCGCCCCACCTCCTGCGGCTCCATGCCCTCCGCCATGGTGGTGAAGCCCACGAGGTCCGTGAAGGACACCGTGGCGTGGCACTCCTGCATCTCCAGGCGATCGAGCGCGCCACCGCCGCCTTTGAGGATGGTCTCGATGACACCTGGCGAGTGGTAGCGCTCGAGCTTGGCCCGGGTGGCCTGCTCTTCCTGGATCTTCTCCGTGAGCCGCTGACGCTCGATGGCCACGGCCGCGTAGTTGGCGAAAGCGCCCAGGAGGTCAAGGTCCGCGGTCTCGTAAGTCCCGGGCTTAAAGCCCTCGTCCACGTAGATGATCCCGATGACCCGGTCCCGGTCCCAAAGGGGGACGCACATCGCGGAGCGCACCCCCAGCCTCAGGATGGAGGCGGAAGGGTCGAAGCGCTGGTCGCTCAGGGCGTCCGTCACCAGGACCGAGACCTTCTCCGTCCTCACCCTCTGCGGGATTGACCTCGGGATCTGGATCTTGTCTCCCTCGGGGGCGGTCTCGCGGTACTTGACGACCCGGGGGATGAGCTGCTCCCCCTCGAACAGCCCGAGCATGCCCCGCGCGCCGGCGATGTTCTCCAGCACGAGGTCCATGACCTTGTGGAGGAGCCCATCCAGGTTGTCTTCGGAGATGAGGGCCTGGGCGACCTGGGTCACCATGCGCAGGATCCGGTTGTTGCGCTCGAGCTCGTCGATGACCGCGGGGGGGGCTTTCTCCGCCGAGGGCACGGGGGCCTGCAGGAGCTGCTCCAGCTCCTGGGGACGCCGGATAAGGGCGCCGCTCGACTCGAGAATGCCCCCCTTCTCCTCGAGGAGGACGCTCTCCATGGCCGACTGGCCCTCCCGCAGCTCCAGCTCGAAGTTCCCGAGCACGACCTTGTCCCCGGCCTGGAGCGGCGCCTCCAGCACGCTCACCTTGTTCACCCGCGTGCCATTCCGGCTCTTGGCGTCGTAAATCGTGATCTCGTTCCCCTTGAACGAGATGGTGGCGTGAACGCGCGAGACGGAGTGGTCATTCAGGACGATGTCCGCCTGGGGCGACCGCCCGAGGACAATCTCTGCCTTGTGGACGGGATAGACCTTCTCCTGTCCGCCCTCTTTGTAGACAAGCTCGATCATCGGTGCATCGTTCCTCGGGGGCCCGGCCCAGAAGGTGGCGCGGTCGACCTGGGAGCGAGGGAGTCCCGGGAGCACCCCCTCATCGGGCGCAGACTACACGCGAGTGGGCGCCGCGGTCAACGGGTGGGCACGCGGGTCTGCAGGCGGGGGCGTCCGGAGCGGCGCCCCCACGCGAGCCTCAGGGGACGATCTTGGCGCTCGGTGGCGGGGCTTCCGCGGCTTGGCCGACGGCGGACTTGCGCGAGCGCAGGAAATCTTGGACGAGGACGCCGATGGATGCCGAGATCACGGAGCCGAAGATCGTCATCAGAACGGAGCCCGCATAGCGGAAGAGCGAAGTGCCTCCCGAGGGCTCGCTCCCGCTCGCCGGCGTCCGCCAGGCGAGGAGCAGATCCCGGCCGGAGTCGATGCCGAGCGTGGATTCCTTGCCGCGCGCGAAGTCGGCTTGAATGCTCTTCGTGCGGTCGTAACCCGTGCCCCGTATCCGAACCTGCACGACGTGCCTGCCCGAACTGACGGGAAGGGTCCGGCTGTAGGTGCCCTCCGTCTTCTCGAGCACACCCCAGAGCTTCTTGACCGCTCCCGTGATGGTGTCGGTGATGACGACGCTCCCGTCGATCCAGACCGTGAGGTCGGCGCTGCGAAAGTCATGGCGGCAGACCAGCCTCAGGGTGGCGGAGGGGAGGGAGAGGAAGACGGAGACGGAGAGAAGGATCGCGGCCAGAAGGCCGA
>DATMQU010000370.1:0-7184 GCA_035566715.1 Vicinamibacteria bacterium | reverse complement strand
GAGGGCCATGCGCCCGCCGCGGCGCCTCGCTCCCCGTCGCGGGCTGAGGGAGCGAGCCATGCCTGGGGAGACGATCCTGGTCGTGGACGACGAGACCGTGGTTCGCGAGCTCCTGGACGAGATCCTCAGCCAGGCCGGCTTTCGCGTGTTCACGGCCGGCGACGGCCGGGAGGCACTGACCGTCTTCGCCCAGGTGAGACCCCAGCTCGTCATCTCCGACGTCGGAATGCCCGGGATGGACGGCTATCAGCTGTACGAGCAGGTCCGGAGCCGGCCGGAGTGGGTTCTGGTCCCCTTCGTGTTCTTGACCGGCCTGGGCGATGAGGCGGACGTCCGCCGCGGCAAGGGCCTGGGGGCGGACGACTATCTCGTCAAGCCCTTTCGGGAAGAGGACCTCCTGCTGGCCGTGCGCGCCCGACTCGCGCGCCACGCCCAATTGGAGACCGCGCGTGAGGCCCAGGTCGAGGAGCTGAAGCAGACGATCCTCCGCACGCTCAACCATGAGCTGCGCACCCCCCTGACGTACCTCTCCGGGTACGCAGAGATCCTGCGCGAGTCGGGGGCGGAAATGGGAGTGGTGGGGCCCCTCAAGGAGGCCATCGACGGCATCCTGGCCGGGAGCGACCGCCTGAGTCGTCTCGTGGACGACCTCCTCACCCTCGTGGACCTGGACTCCGCCGGGGCTCAGCAGGCGCACGAGCGCCGGCGCCGCCCGCTGGACGACCTGCCCCGCCTGCTGAAGGCGGTGCTCGCGGAAGAACGGGTGAGGGCGGAGGCCCGCCGCATACAGCTCCTGGCCGACGTGCCCTCGGAGCTGCCTCCCATCCTCGGCGATTCCGAGTCCCTGGGGGGTGCGGTCCGGCGTCTCCTGGACAACGCGATCAAGTTCTCGAAGGAGGGCGGCGAGGTCACGCTGAGGGCGCGGGCCGCGGACGGCCGCCTCCGCATCGAGGTTCGCGACCATGGGGTCGGCATGCCGGCGTCGGAGCTGGGGCGGATTTCCGACCTCTTCTACCAGTTCGACCGCCAGACCCAGGAGCAGCAAGGCTCCGGTCTGGGCCTCACCATCGTGCGCGGCATCGTGGCCCTCCACGGGGGGACCCTCGGCTTCGAGAGCGAGGTCGGCATCGGGTTCACGGCGACCATCGAGCTACCCACCTCCGCCTGAGCTGTCATGGGTCGGCTCCTGGTGCTGTCGCCCCTGCTGGCCTTCGCTCTGGCCTACGTGCCCGACATGGGTCGCGGGTTCATCAAGGACGATTTTCGCTGGATTTCTGAGAGCCGCGTCGAGGGCGTGGCGGACGCGCTGGCCCTCTTTGCTCGGGACAACGGCTTCTATCGGCCCCTCGTGGGCTTGAGCTTTGCCACCGACGAGGCCCTCTTCGGCGTCCGTCCCTTCCCTTACGCGCTCACCAACCTCTTCGTGATCCTGGCCGCGGCCACCGCGCTCTACGCCCTCGCCCGAGCGCTCGGGCTCTCCGGGGGCGCCGCCGCCTTCGCGGCCGCCGCCTTTCTCCTGAACCCCCACGGCATCAAGGACGCCATCCTCTGGATCAGCGGCAGGACGTCGGGCCTCTTGACCTTGCTCAGCCTGCTCGCGGCCCTGGCCTTCGTCCGGGGGCGCGTCTTTTGGTCCGCGGGAGGGGTGCTGCTCGCCCTCTTCTGCAAGGAGGAGGCGGTGCTCCTGCCCGCGATCCTGGCCGCGGGGGCGGCCATCCGCGCCCAGGGGGGCCCGGCCACCCGCCTCCGCCTCGCCCTCCTCTCCTCCTGGCCGCTGTTTCTGCCCCTGCCCCTCTACTTCGCCCTCCGCTCGCTGACCGGCGCCTATTTGCCCGGCACCGCCCCCCCGCACTACCGTCTCTCCCTGGATCCCGGGCTCATCGCCCGCAACATCTTCGAGTACACGGACCGGGCCTGCATCCTCCCCCTCCTCGCCCTCGGCCTCATTGCGCTGGCCGCCCGCCGCCCGCCGAGGGTCGACCCGGGGGAGCGCGGGGTCCTCCTTTGGGGCCTGCTCTGGATCGCGGGGGGCTACGGCCTGACCGTGTGGCTGCCGGTTCGGTCCAGCTTGTACGCGGTCCTTCCCTCGGCGGGAGCGGCCGTCGCGGGGGCGGTCCTCGCCCAAGCCCTCTGGAGGGAGGCGGCTCCCGGCCTGAGAACGAAGCTCCTGGTGGCGGCCGCGCTGGTGCCGCTGCTCTTGGTGCCCCTCTACCGGGCCCGCAACCGCCGCCCGGCCAGCGAGGCGGAGTTGAGCACGGCCGTCCTCGACGACCTCGCCCACGCCTTCGCCGATCACCACCCCAAGACCACCTTCGTGCTCGAGGACGACCAAGAGGCGCAGCCGAACCTGGAGCGCTGCTTCGGGACGCTCCTCGAGTCTGCCGTGTTCCTCCGGACGGGCCGGGTCCGCTCCGTGCGCTACTTACCCGCCGGCGCGACGTGGACGGTGGCCGAGATCTCCCCCTACCGGCCCACGGGCGGAAGGACGGTGCTCGCCTTGAGGGAGGGGCGGCTGCAGGAGCGGGAGTGACGGCTGGCGAGAGCAGGGCTGGGGGGGTCGGCGGTCGTCGTGCGAGCCGGCCAGCCGCTCGTGCTCCCGGGCGGGCGGGGCGGGAGCCTCTTTAGTTCCAGCGAAAGAGGCGCAGACCGGCCAGAAAGCTCAGCCCGCCCCAAGCGGCCAAGACGAGCAGCCGCCCCCCCTGCGAGGCCAGGCTGGCTCCCTCGAGGATGACCGCGCGCAGGGCGTCGTTGAGCGCGGTCAGGGGCAGGGCGCGGATCACCGGCTGCAGGGCGTCCGGGAAGCGGTCCGCGGAGAAGAAGATCCCCGAGCAGATGAACATGGGCATCATGATCACGTTCATGAGGCCGGTCACGGTCTCGATGCGCCGCGCCCGCGAAGCCACGAGAACACCGATCCCCCCGAAGGCAAGGGCCCCCACCGCGCCCACGGCGAGAACCGCGGCCACGGAGCCACGGAGGGGAACCCCGAAAGCCAGGCGCCCGAAAGCGAGAAGGAAGGACACCTCCAGGGCCATGAAGGCCACGCGCACCGCCATCTGCGCGGCCATGAAGTCCGCGCGGTGCATGGGGGTGGCGATGAGGCGCTTCAGGAGCTTCTTGATCCGCATGTCCACCAGGTTGAAGCCCACGCCCCACATCCCGCCGCTCATGAGGTTCATGCCCATGATGCCGGGGATGAGGAAATCGATATAGCGGCCGCCCGGCTCCAGGACCGGCCGGTCCAGGCTGGCCAGGGGGTCCCGGCGCCCCGCCGCCCGCTGCAGGGCGTCGTCCACCCGCGCGCGGGCCACCGCCGCCTCCGGCCGCGAGGGATCGAGCCGGTACTCGGGGCCGCCCGCGCCCGGGGTCAGGGGGGCGGGACCGGCGAGAACGACCACCTCCACCTTTCCCATGGTCAGGGCGCGGGAGGCCTCCCCCTCGCCGAGAACGACGACCTTGAGGCCGGGAGTCGCCCGCAACCGAGCCGCGACCTCGGCCGCGCCGGGCCCCTCCACGACGGCCGCGCTCAGAACCTCCGCCGGCCGGTTCCGGAAAGCGAGCCCGAGGCTGAAGGAGAGGATGATCGGGAAGATGAAGCTCCAGAAGACGACCTCCGATTCCCGGTAGAACTCGCGGAACCGTGCCAGGCACAGGGCGCCAAAGGCCCGGAGGCGGGCGCCGTCACGCATCGCGCAGGTGCCTCCCGGTCAAGGCCATGAACACGTCCTCCAGGCTGGCGTGGCGGGTGGTCAGGCCGGCCAGCTCCCAACCCCCTTCCTGCAGCCGGTCCAGGAGGGCGGGGATGGCCCGGTGGGGCTCGGTCACGGTGAGGAGCAGCTGGCCGGCCTCGGCGTGGACGGCCCTCACCGCGGGCAAGCCCTCGAGGTCGGAAGGCCGGAGCGGGCCGCGGGCGCTGGCGGCGGCCGAGATCTCGACAACGTGGTCCCCCCCCAGCGACGTGACCAGCTCGCGGGGCGATCCCTCCGCGATGACGCGCCCGTGGTCCACCACCGCCACCCGATCGCAGAGGCGCTCCGCCTCGTCCATGTAGTGGGTGGTGAGGAGGACGGTGCGGCCCCGACTCTTGAAGGCGTTCACGATCTCCCACACCTGGCGCCGGGATTGGGGGTCGAGACCCGTGGTGGGCTCGTCCAGGAAGAGCACCTCGGGGTCGCCCACCAGCGCGCAGGCCACGGCCAGCCGCTGCTTCTGGCCGCCGGAGAGCGTCCCCACCCGGGCCTTTCGCTTCTCGGAGAGACCGACCTCGGCCAGGACCGCGACCGGCTCCCGCCCCTCGCGGTACAGGCTGCGGAAGAGCTGCACGGTCTCCCCCACCTGCAGCTTCTCGGAGAGAACCGTCTGCTGGAGGCACACCCCGAGCCGCTCGCGTATCTCCCGATCGTCCCGCCCCCAGCGACGGCCGAGGACCACGACCTCGCCCGCGGTCGGGGGCAGCAACCCCTCCAGCACCTCGATGGTGGTGGTCTTTCCCGCCCCGTTGGGGCCCAAGAGTCCGAAGCACTCTCCAGCCCCGATCTCGAAGGAAATTCCGCGGACCGCTTCTACCTCGCCGTATTCCTTCCGGAGGTCGCGCACGGCGACGGTGACTTCAGCCATTCCGGGGGCGCCTCGTGACCGGGCGGTCAGAGGTAGGTCTCGATCCTGGCCTTCGCGCGCAGGGTGTTCACGAGCGCCTGGAGGGCCTCTCCCCGCCGCTGCTGGAGGATGTACTGCTTCACCGCCTCCTGGTCCCGGGGGAAGGAAGCCTTCTCTGCGGGGAGCCTCTGCTCCAGCTTGATGATGTGGAACCCGGCGGGGCTCTCCACGACATCGGAGATCTGGCCCGGCTTCAGGGCGAAGGCGGCGTCGTCAAAGGCACCGCCGATCACACCCCGCCCGATCTCGGGGAGCTGGCCCCCTTGGGAGCGGCTCTCCAAGTCGTCCGAGAACTGCTGGGCCAGGCGCGTGAAGTCCTCTCCGCGTCGGGCCCGCGCACGCAGCCCTTCGGCCCGATCACGTTGCTGCTGGCGCTGCGCCGGGCTCGCGGTCGAGGCGATCCGGACCAGGATGTGCCGGAGCCGCAGCCGCTCGGGGCGGGCGAAGGTCTCCGGGTGGCTGCTGAAGATCGCCAGCGCCTCGCCGTCGGCCACGGGGCCCACCTTGGCCGCCTCCTGGGCGACAAGAGCATTCACCGTCTCCTGGGCCCGGAGCTCGGACTTGAAGGCCTGCGGGTCCAGGCCCCTTTGCGCGAGCTCGCTCGCCCATTTCTTCTCGTCGTGGTAGTCGAAGCGCGCCTTGTCGTAGGCCTCCTGGAGGCGGTGTTCGTCGGCGGCGATGCCCCGGGCGAGGGCTTCCTGCAAGAGCAGCTCGCGGATGATGTACTGGTGCATGGCCTGACGAAGGGCGCCCGGCATGTCCTTCTTGGGGTCCGGGCTGCGATCCAGCGCCTTCTTGGCCAGGGCCACCACCTGGCCCAGCTGGACCGGCTGGCCGTTCACGCGCGCCACGATGTCGGGGAGGGGGCTGGGGAGGGGCGTGACGCGATCGATCTCGGGGGGGCCTCCGGTGGGGGCGGCGGAAGGCGATGGAGAGGGCTTGGGAGCGGGCCCGGAGCACGACGCCGCCAGCACCGCGCAGCCCACCCACGCCCAGCCGCACCGCTTTGCCATTCCCGCGCCTCCCCGAGCCAACACCGGGACGCCCCCCGGAGGACAAAACACTAGGGTGCGCATTCGGCGAAGTCAAGACGATTGCAGTAGCATGGAGGAGAGGTCGCATTGACGATGCTCCGGCACCCTTTCCTTTCCCGTGTCTGGCAGGAGTGGCTGCGCCCCCTCCTCGTGGTGGGAACCCTTCTCGGCTCCTTTCGATCGGCGGTGGCGGACTGGAACGACGTCCCCAGCGGCTCCATGGAGCCCACCATCCTGGTGGGCGACCGCGTATTCGTGAACAAGGTGGCCTACGACCTCAAGGTCCCGTTCACCAGCTGGCGCCTCTGGCGCTGGGGCGACCCCCGGCGCGGGGATGTGGTCGTCCTCTGGTCCCCCCACGACGGCCGCCGCCTCGTCAAGCGGGTGGTCGGCCTGCCCGGCGACCGCATCGAAGTGCGGGGGTATCACCTGTGGGTCAATCGCGAGCCGGCGGCCTACGGGCCCCTCCCCGAGGACGTGATCCGCGAGCTCGGCCGAGAAGGCATGCCCGCGGCGTCCCTGGCCAGCGAGACCCTCGGCCCCCGCACCCATCCGGTCATGGCCGCGGGGCGCTCCGGCCCCGGCAGCGACTTCGGGCCGGTCACCGTCCCGACCGGCCACTACTTCCTCATGGGCGACCATCGCGACAACAGCTTCGACTCGCGGTTCTGGGGCTTCGCGGAGCGGGGGGCGATCGTGGGGCGGGCCTCGGCGGTGGTGCTCTCCCTCGATCACCAGCGCTTCTACCTTCCGCGCTGGCGCCGGTTCCTCAGCCCGCTGCCCTGAGCCGCATGTTCTCGGCCCGCACGCGGTGGGATCTGACTCCCAACCGCCTGGCCCGGATCCTCAAAGCCAAGCGCACCGCGGGTGAGCCGGTCATCGACTTGACGGAGTCGAACCCCACGCGGGCGGGGATCCCCTATCCCTCCGGCCTCCTCGACCCCCTGGCCTATCCCGCCGCCCTGCGCTACGAGCCCACCCCCTGGGGCCTGGAGCCCGCGCGGGAGGCGGTGGCGTCCGACTTCGCGCGCCGCGGCTTCCCCCTCCGCCCCGACCGCATCCTGCTCACGGCCAGCACCAGCGAGGCCTACAGCCTTCTCTTCAAGCTCCTCTGCGACCCCGGCGACGAGGTGCTGGTCCCGCGCCCCGGCTACCCCCTCTTCGATTACCTGGCCGGGCTCGAGTCCGTGCGGGTCGTCCCTTACCCGCTGGAGTACGACGGCGCCTGGCGGCTGGACGCGGCCGCCCTGGCCGCGGCCGTGACCGGGCGCAGCCGGGCGGTGGTGACGGTCAACCCCAACAACCCCACCGGCTCCTACCTGAAGCGGGACGAGGCGCGCGCCCTCCGGGCCCTCTGCGCGGAGCGCGGCCTGGCCCTCATCTCGGACGAGGTCTTCGCGGACTACGCGGTCGGGGAGGACCCCCGCCGCATGGGGAGCGTGGCCGAGGACGGGAGCGGCCTGGCCTTTGCCCTCGGCGGCCTCTCCAAATCCT
>DATMQU010000369.1:0-4221 GCA_035566715.1 Vicinamibacteria bacterium | reverse complement strand
CTGGATGAGGCGGAAGAGGGGAGGCACCTCCCAGGAGCCCAGGCGAACCCGCGCCCCTAGGCCGGCGGGCAGCACGCGCGGAATGTTGCCGGGAAAGCCGCCCCCCGTGATGTGGGCGAGAGCGTGGATCTTGTCCCGCTCCAAGAGCGGCTCCAGCGCGGCCAGGTACCCGCGATGGGGAGCGAGCAGGGCCTCCCCCACGCTCGTCCCCAGCTCGGGGAGGCGCGTCTGCACCTGGTGGCCGAGCCGCTCGAAGAGGACCTTGCGGGCGAGGGAGTAGCCGTTGGTGTGGAGTCCGGCCGAGGGCAGCCCGAGCAGGGTGTCCCCCTCCCGCACCCGCGCGCCGGTCAGGGCCCGGCTCCTCTCCACCACCCCCACGATGAAGCCGGCCAGGTCGTAGTCTCCGGGGGCGTAGGTGCCCGGCATCTCCGCGGTCTCGCCCCCCAGCAGGGGGCAGCCGAACTCGGCACAGCCGCGGACGAAGCCCCTCACGATCGCCTCCACCCGCTCCGGGTCCATCGTCCCCAGGGCGATGTAGTCGAGGAAGAAGAGGGGAAGGGCTCCCTGGACCAGGATGTCGTTCACGCAGTGGGCCACGAGGTCGTAGCCCACGGTGTCGTGGACGCCCGCGGCCCGGGCCACCTGGATCTTCGTCCCCACCCCGTCCGTCGACGCCACCAGCACCGGCTCTTGGTAGCGCGCGAGGTCGGGCCGGAACATGCCGCCGAAGGACCCGATCTCGGACAAGACGGAGGGGTTGAAGGTCCCCCGGGCCAGGGCCTTGATGCGGGCTTTGGCCGCGTCCGCGGCCGTGATGTCGACGCCCGCCTCGCGATAGTCCACGGAGCGGATCTTACCTCGGAGTCGGCGTCCGCGACGTGCCGTTCCGGGCAGACGGGGCGGGGTTTTCTCGGCTCCCGGGCCTGCGGGCGGGCTCCTGGAGGGTCGCGCCGGAGAGTCGCGGCCGGCGCCGGGCGGGCCCGGGCTTGGCAGGCGCAGAGGCCGGGGGGTAAGATGCCGCCCAAGGCGCGGGAAAGCGGGAGGACATGATCAAGGAAGGGCGGAAAGCCCCGGACTTCCGGCTCGCCTCCTCGGAGGGAGGAGAGCTCAGGCTCTCCGACCTGCATGGCAAGACCGTCGTTCTCTACTTCTACCCCAAGGACGACACCCCCGGCTGCACGCGGGAGGCTTGCGGTTTCCGCGACGCCCAGCCCGCTTTCAAGAAGAAGGGGGCGGTGGTGCTCGGGGTCTCTGGCGACGCCCTCCCCTCCCACCAAAAGTTCAGGAGCAAGTACCGGCTGAACTTCCCGCTCCTCGCCGACACCGACCGCGCGGTGGCCAAGAAGTACGGGGCCTTCGGCGAGAAGCTGATGTACGGGAAAAAGGTGCAGGGAATGATCCGTTCCACATTCGTCATTGACGGAGAAGGAGTGGTGCGCAAGGTCTTTCCCAGGGTGCGGGTGGATGGCCACCAGGAGCAGGTCTTGGAGGCGCTCTCCGCGCTCTGAGCAGGCGCACGCATGGCCGGCTCCGCGATCTCGGAATTCGTCGTCCTCGAAGCCGCCCTGGAGGCGCGGCGGCTTCAAGTGGAAGCGGCGCTGCGCCGGCTCCACCAGGGGGGCCACGCACCCGGAGTGGCGGCCGCCATCGAGCACAGCCTCTTCGCCCCCGCCAAGCGTCTGCGCCCCATTCTGTCCCTGCTCGTGGCGGACGTGCTCCGCGGCGACGTCGAGCAGGTCCTGCCCCCGGCCTGTGCGATCGAGATGGTCCACACCGCCAGCCTGATCCTGGACGACCTGCCCTGCATGGACGATGCGACGTCCCGGCGCGGCCGCCCCGCCTGCCACGTCGTCCATGGAGAGGCCACCGCCATCCTGGCCGCCTTCGCCCTCCAGAACCGTGCCTTCGCCATCCTGGCCGAGGGCTGGCCGGGGGGGCCGGGGGCGGAAACGCGGGCCGCGGTGGCCCGGGATCTCTCCCTGGCCGTGGGCCTCGAGGGCATGATCGCGGGTCAGGCCCAGGACCTGGCGGGAACCGACCGCATCATCGACTTTCCCACCCTCGAGTTCATCCACAGCCGCAAGACGGGGGCCCTCTTCACGGCGGCGGCGGCCCTGGGGGCCCTGGCCGCCCGGCCCGGGGAGCGCGCGGCCATCATCAGCTACGCCAAGAACCTGGGCCTGGCCTTCCAGATCGTGGACGACCTGATCGACGTCGGGGGGGCGGAGGCGGAAGCCGGCAAGGACGTGGGGAAGGACCTGAAGAAGACCACGTTCGTGTCTTTTTCGGGGGTGGAGGGGGCCCGCGACCTCGCGCGCGAACTGATCGCGGCCGCGCAGGAGGCCCTCGCGGGCTTCGGCCCCCGGGCCCAGCCCCTCCGGGACTTGGCCCGCTACGTGGTGACGAGGGGGAGGTAGGGCGCGGACTTGGTTCCGCGCGAGGCGGTTTTACGACGTCAAAATCCCGAAGCGAGGACGCCCACAATCATGACCCGCTGCCCGGAATGCGAGTCGGACCTGGAGTTGGACGGCTACGATCTGGACGTGGGAGAGAACACATCCTGCCCGCAGTGCTCGATCGAGCTGAAGGTCGTTTCCCTGGATCCCGTCAATGTGAGGCTGGCCGACGAAGACGAGGAGTGACCCCCGGGGGCCTCAGTTGGGGCCGAAGCCTTTCAGGGCCTCCGTCTCCTCGGCGTAGACCTCGAAGATCGGGAGCAGCCGGGCCATGTAGAGGGTGGAGTGGACGCGCGCGCTCTGGTTCAGCAGCTTCAGCTCCGCTCCGAAGCGCCGGGCAGTGCGCAGGCCCGCCACCAGCTCCCCCACGCCCGCGCTGTCCAGGAACGAGACCTCGGAGAGGTTGAGCAGGATCTTCCGCTTGTCCTCGGCCAGGAGCTCGTCGATGGTGTCCCGGAGGATCTGGTCGCCGAGCCCCGCCGAGAGCTTTCCCTTCAGATCGACGATCACGATGTCGCCCGACTGGCGGATCTCGACGTGCATGGGCTCAGGCCTATTCTACCGGCTCTAGCCCCCCTGGCCTAGCACCACCCGCTTGAAGGCTTCGCCCCGGCGCTCCAACGGGAAGCGCAGCCGGGCCTGGGCCATGTAGTCCTGGAAGAGCTGGTTGCGCTTGTCCTGCCGCAGGGACTCGTCCAGGGACGCTCTTTGCTCCTTGAAAGCCGCGGGGTCGAAGGCCTTCTTCTCGAGAACGCGCACGACGGCGTAGCCCGCGCCCACGCGGACGGGGTCGGAGAGCGTCTTCTCGGGCAGCGCGAAGGCCACCTCGTCCAGGGCCGCCCCCGAGCCGAGGTCCCCCAGCGGCATGCCGCGGCCGGTCAGGGAGGGTGTCTCCTTGCGCACGAGCCCGGCCGCCACCGCCGCCTTCTCCAGGCCCGCGCCCGCGGCCTTGGCCTTGATCTCCGCGGCCAGGAGCCGGGCCTTGTCCAGGGCCTTCTCCTCGATGAGGTCGGCCTTCACCTTGGCCTCCACCTCCTTGAGCTCGGGAAGCCGGGAGGGCTGCACCTCGGCGAGGGCGATGAAGGCGGCGCCCCGGGGGAGGGCGAAGCCTTCCTTCTCGATGTCTCCCACCTTCATCTCGAAAACGCGGGCGGAGAGGGAGGGGGAGGCGAGCGGGTCCGGGGTCTCTCCCTGCGCGAAGGGAGCGCTCTTTAGCACGGTCAAGGCCTGCTCGCGGGCCGCGACCTCCAGGCTCTTTCCCCGGGCCAGGGTGCCCGCGATGGCCTCCGCCTTCTGGGAGGCGAGGGCCTCCACGCGCTGGCTGGTCAGGATCTGCCGGACGCGCTCTTTCACCTGGGCCAGGGGGAGAACGGTCTCCTCTTTCCGCGAGGTCACGCGGATGATGTGGTAGCCGAACGGGGTCTTCACGAGATCGGAGGTCTGGCCCACCTCCAATTGGAAGGCGGCGGCCTCGAAAGCGGGGACCATGCGCCCGCGCCCGAAGCAGCCCAGGTCTCCGCCCGTGGGGCCGGAGCCGGGGTCCTCGGAGGTCTTCTTGGCCAAGGCTTCGAACGTCTCTCCTGCGGTGAGGCGTTCCCGGACGCCCTCCGCGATCTTGCGCGCCTCCGCGTCGGAATGGCCCTCCTTGGCCCCCGGGGCCGACTTCACCTTGATCAGGATGTGGTGGGCGCAGGTCTCCTCCTCCTGCTTGAACTCGTCGCGGTGGTCCTGGTAGTAGAGACCGAGATCCCGCTCCGTGACCGTG
>DATMQU010000368.1:0-2231 GCA_035566715.1 Vicinamibacteria bacterium | reverse complement strand
TCCGCGCCCTTCCGACCCCTGGTCGGTCCTGCGCGACGTGCCCGGCATCGTCACCGACCGCGTGAACGTGGGTGGCTCCGACACCGCTCAGCAGTCGCTGATCCTCTCGCGGGGCGACCCCGGCCCGGGCGCGGTCTGGACGCTGGACGGAGTGGACATCACCGACCCCGCCGCCCTCGGCTTCGCATCGTTCTACCCGGATATGGACGCCCTCGCGGAGATGCAGGTCCGCACGGGCGCGGTCGATGTGCGCGTGCGCACGCCCGGCGCCCAGGTGGGTCTGTTCCTCCGCGAACCCGGTGAGGCCTTCACGGGCGCCGTCCACCTGCGGGGCACGGGCGGCCCCCTCCAGTCCGACAACACCCCCCCCGACCTCCAGGCCCGGAACTTCCTGCAGAACCGCACCGACCAGGTGCTGGAGCTGGGGGCGGAGGCGGGCGGGCCGCTGCGGGAGGGCCGGCTCTGGCTCTGGGGGGCGGCCTCTTGGAACAGCCTGCGCCAGCAGACCTTCACCGAGCATGCGGAGACGCTCCGCGTCGGGTCCGTCTCCGCCAAGGCCCGGCTGCGCCTGGGAGGGGGGACGCTCTCGCTCCTCGGGTTGAGGAACGAGAAGACCGACGAGGACCGCGACACCGGCTTCGATGCCGCGCCCGCCGCCCGCTGGAGGCAATCGGGACCCGCCACCCTCGTGGCCCTGGAGGATCAGCGCAGCCTGGGCGGGGTCTCCCTCCTGGCCCGGGCCTCCTACATGGCGGCGGGCATACGCCTGGACCCCCAGGGTGGCACCTCCGCCAACGCCTACGAGGACCTCCAGGGAGTAGCCCAGGGGTCCTACTACTCGCTCCACACCGACCGCCCCCGATTCCAGGCGGGCATCGAGGCCTCCGCCCGCCACCCGCTCTTCGGCCGAGACCACGACCTCCTCCTGGGCCTGGGATACCAGCGGACGCCGGTCACGACCGTCGAGGCCTGGCCCGGCAACCAAGTGCTCGGACTCGAGCGCCAGAGCGTTTTCTTCCGCACCTTCCACCTGACCGGCTTCGCCCAGCCCATCCGCGACCTCTCCGCGAGCTCTGTCCAGGACCAGATCGACGCCTACTTTCAAGACACCGTCCGCCTGGGACGCCTGACCCTCACCCTGGGCGCACGGCTCGACCGCCTGGCCGGCCACAACCGCCCCTCGTCCGTGGCCGCCAACCCCGTCTTCCCCGAATTGCTGCCGGGCGTGGACTACCCGGGCGGGCCGAGCCGCTTCCGGTGGCTTGACCTCCTGCCGCGCGCGGGTTTGGCCTGGGAAGTGGACGGCCGCGGCGCCCTGGTGGCCCGCATGAGCTACTCCGCCTACGGCGCGGCCCTCGGCACCGGGGACGTGATCTTCGACAACCCGATCGGGCGGGAGTTCGGGGTCCTCAGCTACTACTGGATCGACCGCAATGGCGACAACGTCGTGCAGCGCGGGGAACTAGATTCGGTGCACGGGCTGCTCGGAGCCGCGGGCCTGAACCCGCAGGACCCGGCCTCCACCCGCAGCCCAAACCAGATAGACCCCAACTTGCGATCCCCGCGCACGCACGAGGTGGCGGCCTCGCTCGAGAAGCTCTTCGGCCCCTCCCTCCAGCTGGGCGCCCACGCGTCCTTCCGCCGCCTCCTGCGGCCGCTCTGGGAACCGCTCCTCGGCCTCACCCTCGCCGACTACATCGTGACGGGCGGGGTCAGCGGGCAGCTCTTCGGCCGACCTTACAACGTGGCCTACTTTGCCCCCGCCTCGCAGTCGCAGATCGTACCCGGGAGCGGTCGCCTGCTCACGAACCGCGAGGGCTACTCCCAGGACACGATCACGCTCGAGCTCACGGCGGGCGGCCGGGCGGGCGCGCATCTCGAGTGGCAGGCCTGGGGGTCCTTCCTCGACTGGCGTGAGCGTTTCACCGACCGCAACCTCGCCGTGCAGGACCCGACCCCCCTCGACACCGGCCCCCAACAGGACCTCGGGGTCCTGGCCGTGCAGCCGGGCGGGCTGGGGCGGGAGGACGTGTTCGTCAACGCGCGCTGGACCGCGGGGGCCACCCTGCGCGCGCACCTGCCCGGGCGCGTGGAGGCCACGGCCCGGGTCTGGGCCCGGGACGGCTTCCCCATCCCCTACCTCCAAGTCGGCAACACCGGGGATCCCACGGGGGCGGCCAAGAACGTCCTGATCGCGCCCCAGCTCGACAGCTACCGGCTGCCGAGCCTCG
>DATMQU010000367.1:0-2454 GCA_035566715.1 Vicinamibacteria bacterium | reverse complement strand
CCATCTGCGGCCTCGTTCACACCTACTGTCTCTGCTTCATCCTCGGGCGATACTTCTGAGGAATCATCAGCAATCACGCGACCGGTCGCGTGCGTTCGACGCTTCTAGTGTTCGCCGGGCCCTATATCCATGGTCCACCATGCGATGCGGACGGGTGGTGCTTGTGCCCAACCACCTTGAAACCTGATCGCGACGACTCTGGCCCGGCTCGGAATCCGACCCTCAAGCAGAGCCACGAGGTGGTAGGGGTTGGTGGGGAGCGGGCTGATCCACAACCCGCTCCCCACCTGATCCGGGACAAGACGGTGCTGGAGGGTGGAACCCGAGGGCAGGGTGGTTTCCAGCCACATCTCTTCCTCCCTCAGTGCGACGCGGCGCAACCAGGCCGCCCAGGGACGGTGGAGTTCCACCTCCGCCAGGGTGACGCCACCCGCGTCCGGGACCGGCGTCGAGTCGCCCCAGGGAACGGTCACGGTCCCCAGGAATCGCCTCGACCCGGACCGTGGGTTGGCTCGGGTGCCGAGGATGAAAACCGTCCTCCCTGCGCTCAAGAGGTCATAGTGGCTGAGGATCGACAGCAGGGTGTGCGGCTCGTCCCAGAACAGATGGCGGCCGTCGATGCTTTGGAGCCCCGCCGTGAGGTGCCAAAGAAGGCGTTGCGGCCGACGCGAAGAGTCGAAGAATGCTGCGTTCAGACGGTCGACGGTCGGGAAAGCCAGGAAAGATGCGGGGGAGGGGCGATGGGCCCAGTTCAGATGGTTGGCGGCCACATAGCTGGCTTCCCAGGGGTAGACGTCTACCGTGGAGTCTCCGAGAACCGCCCGCTCCGCTGCCGACAGCACGAGCGGCTCGAGCGCCCGGTTGGAGAGCTGGCCTAGAGATGCCCGGTACTGCCGCAGCCGAACCAGGGCTCTCACCCCCGTGACGCCGGGCAGATGGAGGGGCTGGGCCAGTGCCTTGGCGAGAGTTCGGACCGGGATGTCCTCGTCAGCGGGGAGATGGAACCAGGCCACGATCAACAGCACCACCGCCCCCGCAAGGAGGGGCGAGGCGCGCCACCTGCGTTCCGCGGTCAAGGAGTCCGTGAAGAGCACCGCAACGATGAAAAGACCAAACAGGACAAGAAGCCGCCCGTGCACATCTGGGCGCACCAGGGAATGCTTCCAGGCAACGAACAGGGGCACGGCGCACCAAGCGAGCGAAAGGCGTGCGCGGCGGTGTCTCAGGAAGATGCCCCACGCGGCGAGGAGAAGAAAGAACCCCAGGAAGCTTTCTGCCACCAGCTGCCATCCCTCGACCTCGAGGCTCGCCACCGAGGAGTAGCCGGCGACCATGGACAAGCCCACGGCCAGGTAGGTCCCCAGCCCAGACATCGAGCCGTAGCAGACTAGCCAGCCGGCGAGTAGGCCGAGGGTGCCACAACTGCTCGCCACCGCGATGCGGGTCAGGACCGCGGAAGGCCTTCGCGAGAACACGATGGCTGTGCCCAGAGTCAGGAGAGCGCCCGGGCCGATCGTGAGCTTCAGGAGCAGATAAAAGCCGGCAAGCACGCTGGCCATGCCGAGTGCAATGAGGCCGGCCCGGCCCTCACCGTGTAGTCCCAAGAGCAAGAGGAGGAGGAAAAGCGCGAGCCACCGGTACTCGTCCCAAAAAGCAAGGTGAATGGCGTAGGTCAGCAACAACCCGGTCAGAATCCTCCTCGCCAGGGAACCGGGCAGGCCCCAGACATAAGCGGCAGTGGCGGCGCCCAGCATCAGGACCAAGAGAACCTGAGTCAGGAGCCAGGCACGCGCGACGTCGCCGACGTCGACGGGAAAGAGCAACCAGCCGTACGGTCCGCGGTCGGCAAGCAACTCCCTTCCCCAACGCTCGCCGTGTACGGCTGCGTAGTTGAGAGCGAACGCGTAGGAGGGGTCTAGACCGGGCTGCGGATAGGAGACCGCCGCCCGGAAGCCCATGAGGACGCTGGCCACGACGGTCACGGTGAAAAGAAGTGGCGAGCCGGCCCTTCGGTCTCGGTCCCCGTGCGGAAGAGGCGAATCCGGAGTTTCTTCGGGTGGTGTTGCGTTTTCTGACATTGACTGGCCGCGCGCGCAGGATAGCGTGCCGAGCGAAGCAAGGGCAACAGAGTGAAAGCACCGCCCAGTCGCTGTCGGGCTACGGTGCAGGAGCCTTGTGGAGCCGGTAAGATTGGCGTGCCCTTATGCCCGCGCACGAGTGGACTTGGTAGTTCGGTGACGACAGGCTTGGTGGAAGACGCGACCTTCGTCTCTTTCGATGGCGGAGTTTCGGCTCGGGCGTCGTACTGCCGCCCCGATAGCTACCGCATGATTGAGGATCACGGGGGCCGCGCTCATCGCATTGCCCGGGGTGGCGGCTATTCGTACGCGGCGGCGAGCTTCGGTGCCGGCAGCCTCGTCCTGGACATGACGCGTCTCAACCGCGTGCTTCGCT
>DATMQU010000366.1:0-10169 GCA_035566715.1 Vicinamibacteria bacterium | reverse complement strand
AAGAGGAGGAGGACCTGGCCCAGCTCCACCCTGCGGGAGACGGGGAAGGAGCAGCCACCTTCGGAGATGTCGTCCGTGGTGGTGTCCTCCTCCCAGGTGCTCCCGTCGGCCTCGAAGCCCTGCACGCGCATGGGCAGGGCCAGCCCCATCCGGATCGACTGGCGGCGCTCTTCGGCGGTCACTTCCGGCTACCCCTGGAGCCCGGCCCGAAGGTCGGCGGCGAGGAGGCGGTGGAAGAGGTGCTCGCCCGCCTCGCGCCGCAGAGAGAGGCGGCCGGCCCCGTAGGCCCGCGAGCGGAGCCCGCGCTGCACCGACTCGCAAATCGCCTGGTCCTCGTCCTGGATGACCTGGCCCACTTCGATGCTCTTCCGGTTCCGCTCCGCCGCGGCGGGGGACACGTCGGCGAAATAGAAGTCGAAGACGACCAGGGTTCGGTCGAGCCCCTGGGCCAGAACGAGGTTGGTGTCCATCACTCCCTCGTACCAGTTCAGCATGAAGTTGGGGTGGAGCCAGAAATACAGGGCCTTCTTGCCCCGGCGCACCGCGGCCACCGCCTGGTCGTCCCCCGCCAGGAGGGGGCTCGACTGCAGGCAGAAACGCTCGCCGTTCTCGATGGTGTAGTCCTTGTACTCGAGCACGCTGTTGAGTCCCTTGTGAAGATGGGGGACGTGGTAGCCGCCGTCCAGGTAGTTGTCCACGAAAACCTTCCAGTTGCAGTTGAACGTGTAGACCCGCCTCTCCACGAAGGTGAGCCCGGCCAGGCCCAGGGGCGCCACGAGGTCGGCCATGCCCCCGAGGTGCTCCTTCAGGGAGGGACCGCCCGGCTCCAGCTTCACGAACACGAATCCCTCCCAGGTGCCCACCAAGAGCGGCCGGAGCCCGCCCTGGGCGCGGTCGAAGTCGCAGACGCCGTCGAAATCGGGCACGCCCCGCAGCGCACCCTCCAGGGAGTAGGTCCAGCCGTGGTAGGGGCAGCGCAGGACGCCGGCCCGGCCCTCCGGCTCGGTCATGACCGCGGCCGCGTGGTGGCGGCAGACGTTGAAGAAGCCCCGGAGCACGCCGTCGCCTCCGCGCACCACCACCACCGGCTCTCCCCCCACCTCGGTGGTGACGTACTGTCCCGTCTCCCGGAGCTGGTCCGCCCGGGCCGCCATCTGCCAGTGGGCGCCAAAGACGGCCCGCCGCTCGAGGTCCGCGACCCGGGGGTCCACGTACCAAGGAGCGGGGATGGTGAAGGCTCGCTCCAAGGGCGCTTCCGCGTCATAGGCGCGGACGACCTCGGGCAGGGGCGTGTCCATGGGATCCTTCGCTTCGTCCCGGGCCGGCGTTTGGGCTGGCTTCGGGGAGGCCGGCGGGCTCAGCGCCCGCCTCCGTTCGGGGAGCGGATGCGGCCCACGCTCATGGCCCGCGCCGCCGGCGAGTCCTTCATGGGCAGGCGGTAGCGCCGCTTGCCGTCGAAGGCCTCGAGCGCCCCCGCCACCGCGCCCGCGGTGGGCACGAGGCCGATCTCGCCCACGCCCTTGGCCCCCAGCGGCCCCTCCGGCTCCGGCTCCTCGACCAGGATGATCTCCGTGCGCGGCATGTCGCGCGCGCGCAGCACCCCGATCTCGCGCAGCTTGAAGGTGACGGGCATCCCGTCCTCGCAGGGAAGCTCCTCGGTGAGGGCGTAGCCCAGGCCCATGTGGATCGAGCCCTCGAGCTGCCCTTGACAGAGGGCGGGGTTCACCACCCGGCCCACGTCGTGCGCGGCCACGAAGTGCTCGACGCGCCCCTCGGCGTCAAGGACGCAGACCTGGGTGGCGTAGGAGTAGGTGGTGTGGGTCTTCACCTTGGGCCCGGGCGCGCCCAAGGCGGTGGTGTCGGAGACGACCTCGTCCGCGGCATAGATCCGGCCCTTGAGGTCGGCAAGGGTCATACCGCCCTTGAGGTCCGCGTATAGCTTGCGGGCCGCGCTCATCACCGCCCGGCCCCCGAAGAGGGTGGCCCGGGAGCCGGTGGTCTGGCCGCAGCCGAGGGCAAAGGTGGAGTCCACCTTGGGGCGGAAGACGGAGGCGGGGAGGCCGGTCACCTCCACCGCGAACTGCACGAGCACGGTGAGCAGGCCCTGGCCCATTTCCGTGTAGCCGTTGTAGAGGGAGACGGTGCCGTCCTCCTCCACGACCAGGCGGCACTTGCCCCACTCCGCCACCCCGTTGCCGATGCCGCTGTTCTTCATCCCGCAGGCGATCCCCACCGCCCGCCCCGACCGCCGCGCCTCGTAGTAGACGCCCTTCACCGCCTCCAGCGTCTTGGCGATCCCCACCGACTTGTCGAGCACCTGGCCGGTGGTGGAGAGGTCGCCCAGGGAGACCACGTTGCGCCGGCGGATCTCCCAGCCGTCGAGCCCCGCCTTCTGGGCCAGCAGGTCAAGGCAGCCCTCCATGGCGAAGGCGGATTGATTGGCCCCGAAGCCGCGCATGGCTCCGCAAGGCGGATTGTTGGTGTAGGCGGCGATGGACTCGACGTCGACATTGGGGACCCGGTAGGGGCCGCAGGCGTGGCCAGCCGCGCGCTCCAGGACCTTGCCCCCCACGGAGGCGTAGGCCCCGGAGTCGCCGAGGATCCGGGCCCTGACCGCGGTCAGCCTGCCCTCCGCGTCGCAGCCCGCCGTATAGCGCAGGGTGATGGGGTGCCGCTTGGGGTGCATGCGGATCGACTCCTCGCGGTTCAGGACCAGGAGGACCGGGCGCCCGGAGACCTTGGCCAGGAGCGCGGTCTGGGCCTGGACCGACATGTCCTCCTTGCCCCCGAAGGCCCCCCCGTTCGGAACGAGCTCCACCAGGAGCCGTTCCTCGGGCATCCCCAGGAAGCGGGCCACCTGCCGCCGGTCGTCGAAGACGCCCTGGCCCTGGCTATACAGAGCCAGGCTTCCCCCCGGCCGGGGCTCCACCAGGGCCGCCTCCGGCTCCAGGAAGAGGTGTTCGACGCGCTGGGTCTGCCAGGTGCCGGTCACCACGTGCGCGCTTCTAGCCAGGGCGGCCGGCGCGTCCCCCCGGTTGATCACGGAGCGGGAGAGGAGGTTCGCGTGGCGTGGATTCACCCTCGGGGCGTTCTCGGCCAGCGCCGCCTCCGGGTCCAGGACGGCGGGCAGGGGCTCGTAGTCGACTTCGATGAGGGCCGCGGCCCGCCGGGCGGTGCGGGCGTCGTCAGCCGCCACCGCGGCGAGCACGTCGCCCACGCAGCGCACCTCCTCGCCCACGGCCACGAAGCCCGGCCAGTCGTCGTAGAGGAGGCCGTACCAGCGCTCCCCGGGCACGTCGGCCGCGGTGACGATCGCCCGCACCCCGGGCACGGCCCGCGCCTTCGCGGTGTCCAAGCGGACGACCCGCGCGCGGGCGTGGGGGGAGAGGACGAGCGCGCCGTGGAGCAGGCCTTCGCGCGTCATGTCCGCCACGTAAGGCCGCTCCCCCAGGACGAGGTCCGACCCCTGGTAGCGGGCCAGGGACTCCCCCACCCGCCCCGTGCACGGCGCGGGGAGCGGCTCCCCCCGGCGGGCCCGGGCCATGAGCTCGATCGCGTCGAGGATCTTCACGTAGCCCGTGCAGCGGCAGAGGTGGCCGTCGATCGCGCGCGCGATCTCCTCCCGGCTGGGGTCCGGCTTCCGATCCAGGAGGTGCTTGGCGCGGAGGGCGATCCCGGGGATGCAGAAGCCGCATTGGAGGCCGCCCACGGCCACAAACGCCTTGGCGGTGGCGTCCCGCTCCTCGGCGCTCAGGCCTTCCACGGTCAGGACCTGCTTGCCCGCGACCCGCCGTGCCTCCACCGCGCAGGTGACGAGGGGATTGCCGTCGACCAAGGCCAAGCAGCAGCCGCACTGTCCCTGGGGTTGGCAGCCGTCCTTGACGGAGTGGATGCCGCAGCGGTCGCGCAGCACATCGAGCAGGGATTCTCCCAGCTCGGGCTCGATCGCGCGCATCTGGCCGTTGAGGCCGAACTGGACGGGCATCTAACTCCCCGCGCGGGGCGGGTCCGCGCCGCGCCTATCATAACCCCGGGCTGCGGCTTGATTGTGGGGAGCGGGTCGTCCATGCTTTTAGGCCCCATGCTCTACGGTCCCACGTTCGCCGAGATGCGGGACCCTGCCCTCCTTCCCCCCGCGCTGCGGGAAAGCGCGCGCGCGGCCCGGGCGCGACCCCTCGATCCCGCGAACCTCTGGAACCTCTCTTGGCGCGCGGAGGGGGCGGTGCCCTTCACCGTCCTCCCCGAGGCCTTGACCGGCGTCCCCGCCCCCATCGTGGTCCTCTCCGGTCGCCGCTTTCCCACCGGCTCCCACAAGGTGGGGGCCGCCTACTCGATCCTCATCGAGAAGCAGCTCGAAGGGGTGTGCGCCCCCGGGCCCCACACCCTGGTCTTCCCCTCCACCGGGAACTTTGGGATCGGGGGGGCCTGGGTGGGGCCCCGCATGGGGTACCGCTCCCTGGTGGTCCTGCCCGAGGAGATGAGCGCGGAGCGGTTCGAGAAGATCCGCGGCTACGGCGCGGAGGTCGTGACCACCCCCGGCTCGGAGTCCAACGTCAAGGAGATCTACGACCGGGTGCGCGCGCTCAAGGCGGTTCCCGCGAACCGGATCCTGAACCAGTTCGAGGAGTTCGGGAACTACCGCTTCCACTACCACTGCACGGCGGCCGCCGCTCGGGAGGTGACCGAGGGGCAGGGCCTCGGGATCGGAGCCTTCGTCTCCGCCCCCGGCTCGGCGGGGACGATCGCGGCGGGGGAGGGCATCAAGAGGAGCTACCCCGCCGCGGTCACGGTGGCGGTGGAGCCGGTGCAGTGCCCGACCCTCTTCAACGTGGGCTTTGGCTCCCACCGCATCGAAGGGATCGGGGACAAGCACGTGACCTGGATCCACAACGTGTGGGCCACCGACCTTCTGGTCTGCGTCGACGACCAAGAATGCCTGGAGGGCCTGCAGCTTCTCCAGGAGGGCACGACGACGCTGGAGGCGGAAGGGATCGACGGCGAGCGCGCGCGGGGCCTCGTGGACTTCTTCGGAATCAGCGGGATCTGCAACGTCCTCGCCTCCATCCACGCGGCCCGGCACTACCGCTTCACCTCCAAGCAGGCGGTGGTCACGGTGGCCACCGACGGGTTCGACCGTTACCCTTCCGTGCTCAAGAGGCTGGACAAGGAACTGGGCCCCATGGACGCGGAGAGGGCGCGGCGCCGGCTCTCGCGCTTCCGTGCCCCCAAAGAGGGCTGGCTCCTGGAGGGCACGGCCGAGGTCCGCCGCCGCTGGCACAACCAGAAGTACTTCACCTGGATCGAGCAGCAGGGAAAGACCCCGGCCGAGCTGCGCGCCCAGGAGGACCCCGCGTTCTGGGTCGAGCATCAGGAGCGGGCGGGCGAGATCGACCGCCGCATCCGCGAGCGCCGAGGGTGAGGGGGCTGCCCTACGTCACCGGCCTCGCCTGCCTGCGCTGCGGGCGACGCTACTCCCGCGGCCTGGACGGCCCCTGCCCCGTCTGCGGTCCGGAGGGAGTGCTCGAGATTGGCTTCGACCTCGCGCGGGCCGGCCGCTCCCTGAACCCGCGCGCCCTCGCCTCTCGCCCGCGCAGCGTCTGGCGCTATCGCGAGCTCCTCCCCGTCCCCGCCCGCGCCCGCCTCCCCCCCCTCTCCCCGGGATGGACGCCCATCCTGGACGAGCCGCGCCTGGCCGCCTGGGCGGGGGTCCGCTCCCTCCGCGTCAAGGACGAGGGGCGGAACCCTACGGGCTCCTTCAAGGACCGGGCGAGTGTCGTGGGCGTGGCCCGGGCCCTTGCGCGGCGGGCCCGGGTGGTGGCGTGCGCCTCCACCGGGAACGCGGCCTCCTCGCTGGCGGGGGCGGCGGCCAGCGTGGGCCTGTCCTGCGTGATCTTCGTACCCGAGTTCGCCCCCGAGCCGAAGCTGGCCCAGCTGCTGATCTTCGGTGCCCGCGTGATCCGCGTGAAGGGGACCTACGACCAGACCTGGGAGCTCTGCCAACGGGCCTGCGACCGGTACGGCTGGTACAACCGAAACGCGGCCGTGAATCCCTCCCTGGTGGAGGGCAAGAAGACCTGCGGCCTCGAGATCGCCGAGCAGTGCGGCCGCGAGGTGCCGGCCTGGGTGGCGGTGGCGGTGGGGGACGGGTGCACCCTGGCCGGGACCTGGAAGGGGCTGGTGGAGATGCACGCCCTTGGATTCATCCCCCGTCTGCCCCGCCTGCTCGGCGTGCAGGCGGAGGGGGCGCGGCCCTTGGTGGACGCCTTCCGCGAGGGACGGGACCTCATTCCCGGCCCCGCGGAGACCCTGGCCGACAGCATCTGCGTGGGCCATCCCCGCAACTGGCGCAAGGCCCTCAAGGCGGTCCGGGAGTCGGGAGGGGCCTTCGTCGCCGTCCCCGACGACGCCATCCTGGAGGCCATGCAGAAGGCGGGCGGCCTGGCCGGCCTCTTCGGCGAGCCCGCGGGGGTCGCGGGCCTGGCCGGCCTGCGGCGCGCGGTGGCGGAGAAGATCGTGGGCCGGCGGGAGACGGCGCTCGTGGTCATGACCGGCAGCGGCCTCAAGGACGTGAAGAGCGCCCTGCGCGCCGCCGGCCAACCCGTGAGCCTGCGGCCGGACGACGGGGAGCTGGCCGCGCATCTCCAGGACCGGCCGCTCTCCTGAGCCGACCGTCCATGCTGCTCAAGAATGCCGTGCTCGTCGCCCTCGATCCCCCGGGGGTCGAGCGGGCGGACCTCAGGATCGAGGGGGAGACGATCGGGGAGCGGGGCCTCTCCCTCGCCCCCCGGCCGGGCGACGAGTTCGTGGACCTGGCCGGGGCCCTCGTTCTCCCCGGGCTGGTCGACGCCCACACCCATCTCTACAGCGCCCTCGCCCGGGGCATGCCCGGGCCCGCCCGCGCGCCCTTGAACTTCGTGGAGATCCTGGAGCGGGTGTGGTGGCGCCTGGACCGCGCCCTGGACGAGGAGTCGATCTACCTCTCTGGGCTCGTGGGGGCCATCGAGGCCGCCCTCTCGGGGACGACCCTCCTCGTGGACCACCACGCCTCCCCCGGTTTCATACGGGGATCCCTTCGCGCTCTTCGGCGGGCGGTGGAGGAGGTCGGCCTGAGATCCGTGCTCTGCTACGAGACCACGGACCGCAACGGGCGGGAGGGGCGCGACCGCGGGATCGAGGAGAACCTGGCCTTCCTGAACGCTCCCCCCACCGCCCTCAGCCGGGGGATGGTGGGGGCCCACGCCAGCTTCACCTTGCACGAGGAGACGCTCGGCCGCCTGGCCGCGGTCGTGCGGGAGACGGGCACGAGCCTCCATGTCCACGTGGCGGAGGACCAGGCGGACGTGGACGACTGCCGGCACCGCTACGCGGCCGGCCTCATCGAGCGCTTCGACCGGCACGGGCTGCTCGTCCCCCGCACCCTGCTCGCCCATGGCGTCCATCTCCGGCCGGACGAGATCGCGGAGGCCCAGGCGCGGGGGGCCTGGATTGCCCACAACCCCCGCTCCAACATGAACAACACCGTGGGGCACGCGCCCACCGACGCCTTCAAGCAGGCCGCCCTGGGCACGGACGGGATGGGGGGGGACATGCTGGCGGAGGCACGGGCCGCCTATCTCAAGATGAAGGACGCGGGGGGAAAGGACGCGGTCGGAGCCACCCTCCGGCTCCTGGCCGGCGGGCAGCGTCTCGCCGCCGCCCTCTTCGGCCTGCCTTTCGGCAGCCTGGGGAGGGGCGGCCCCGCCGACCTCGCGATCTTCGACTACCCCTCCCCGACCCCCTTCCGGGCCGAGAACGTCGGCGGCCACCTCCTCTTCGGACTCGACCGCAGCCATCTCCGGTCCGTCATGGTCCGCGGCCGCTGGGTGGTACGGGACCGCCGGGTGGTGACCGTGGACGCGGACGCCGTGTTTGCCCGAGCCCGGGCCGCGGCGGAGGCGCTCTGGGGCCGCATCGCGCGGCTCTAGGAGGGTGGGGAAGGACGTGGGCGTAGGCTCCCAGCCCAGGGGAGCCTCATTAAGTTTATCCCAGGAGCTCTCGTAGCGGGCAGGAGAAGCCCGGCAAAACGTCTTCTCCCTCGAGCGCACCGTCGAGCCGGATGGTGCGCGGCGCCTGGCCGGGTCGATAGATGACGGCGGCGCCTTTGGCGGGGTCGACGACCCAGAGGAGCCTCACGCCGACTCCGAGGTACTCCCCCACCTTGTGCGCGACTTCTCCCGCGCGATCCGCAGGTGAAAGGACCTCGACGGCAAGATCGGGAGCAACGTGCAAAAATCCCTCCGGCACGCCTCCCGTCAGCCGAGCTCCGGCGACGAAGGATATGTCTGGACTCCGCAGGTTGTCTCTAAGCCTGAATCCAGTTTGGCCATCAAAGACTTGACCAAGCTTGGTCTCCCTTAGGAAGACGCCGATCCGGATTAGCAGGTCCGCTACAATACGGCCGTGTCGGGCACCGGCTGGGCTCACGTGAACGAGCTCCCCGTCAACGAGCTCATACTTCCCCTCGCCAGAGAGAGCCAACAGCTCGTCGTCGGTCCAGTTCTTCTGCGTCGTCGTGGACACGAAGACAATTATACGCCGAACTCTGCGGCCGAGGGGCGAGCCGCACACTCGACACAATCTCCCGCGGGCTGATTCCCCCTGGCCTCGCTGAAAGGCCAGGGCGGCACGCACGTTTAAGCGGTCATGTCGGGTCCTGAATTTAGCAGGGCCGGCGAAAAGAGAACCGTCGCAGCTACGACGACGCGCCTCGCGGGCGCGACGTTAGCGGGACCAGCGGCTACCTAGGGCCCCCAAGAAGCAAGACGAGCGACCTCGACCGCGGCTGTCTCTCTATTTCCCTTGGGGGCTCCGTTCTGCCGCGAACTGGTCCAAGCTGAGCAAGGAGATCTCGCTACACAAGTCCGAGCGGATGCGGGCTTCCGCATCAGGGCTGAGCTGCACGGGGGTCCACTGAGTCTCGACTGCTCCGGCAATCTACCGACCTGCTCCGCGGGCTGGGCCTTGGGATGCTCTGGGTGGCTGGTGAGGTCGATGCCCGTTGACGCGGCCAGCCAGCGGGCCAGGAGCGAAGTCGGGAGAGAGTGAAAGAATGGGATGCGGGCTACCCCTTCATTGAAAGGACGGACCGGCCAAGCTATCGTCAAGGTATTCCTGGACTTAAGTAGAGCGGGCCGGTCGCAGGAGTTGCTCTAAAGCCTCGTGTCGGGCATTGCTTGCGAGGGAGAGTGCTTTCTCCCTACCGAACCTCCCTATGGAAAAGGAACGCTTGCGCTGGCGTCCTCCCTCGTCAATCCATGTCGCGCAGTAGCGGGGAGCGGGAACGCCTTTACGGGTGCGCTCACGGGAGAGACTCACGCCGATCACGCCAGTCGTGTTGCGGGAGTAGCGACGTTTGAACTTTCTCGGAGGCGGAAGCCTGGCAGTGAGGGCATTGCGCCAACGGATCGCCTTTGCGAGCGCCGCCTGACTGCCGCCCGCATCTCGGAAATAGCGCCCGTACCGCTGGCCGGCGCGCTTCAGACAAACGTACCAACCGTGGAAATCGTGGTGGTCGACCCTCATGACGTTGCGTCTTTGCTGATGGCCAGCCAGCACCGGTTGGCGTCTTGGCATGACAACCCTTAGCGGAGAATTATAGGCCAGGGCGCTGAGGTCGCCAAGATCTTTCTCGCCCACGCCGCTCGCTTCTGGTGAAGCGTTTCGGGCTTCCACTCCTGGAATTGAACTTCGTGCTTGCGAGCAGCCGCTCCTTCTGCCCCCGACTCGGGGCGGGTCCTCCTGGGTCTTTGGGTGACAAGGGTCCTATCCTAGAGCTCAGAGTGCCCGGCTAGCGGGCCGCGGCCACGAACGCGCTCGGGAACCGGGCGAGCAGGGCGACGGCGTGCTGCAGCTCGCGGAGGTCCACGCACTCTCCGATGCGGTGGGTGTTCTGCTCGAGGCCGGGGCCGATGCCCACCATGGGCGGGTGCTTGACGTTGCCCGACACCACCCACCGCTTGCTCTCCGGCACCGCGATCGAGCGGTCGTCCTTGGGGACGGGGAAGCCCACGCCGTCGGTGGAGAAGATCCACCGGTCCACGCGTGGCTCCTTCCGGAGCGCGCCCGCGGTGGCCCCGCCCTTGGGCTCCTGGACGTGCGGGGTCACCACGCCCCGGTAGGCGGCCAGGGAG
>DATMQU010000365.1:0-5011 GCA_035566715.1 Vicinamibacteria bacterium | reverse complement strand
TCAAGCTCGATTCCCCTGGCGGCCACAGCCTCCAGGGCCCAGGCGGGGTAGTCGCGGCCGCGCCAGCTCACGACACCGGTGTGGAGCCCCCAGAGGGCCGCCCCCAGGGCCGCGTAAAGGATCGCCCCTCCCGGCTCGCTCATGCGCGTGCGCCCGTCCGGGAAGACCAGATCGTCCACGAGCAGGTTCCCGAGCACGACCAGGTCCGGGCCCACCCCGGCCCTAGCCCTTTGCCGCGGGCAGCTTCGCGAAGGCGCGGATCAGGGCCTGGGCCCGGGCGGGGTCGAGGGGGTTGGACCAGAGCCCGCCCTCCTTCAGGGAGGAGCCTACGATGAAGCCATCCGCCGCTGCGTAGTCGTGGATATTCTCCGCGCTCACTCCCGACCCCACGAGGGTGGGCACCCGCGCGGCCGCGCTCACCCTCCGCACTTCCTCGGGGTTGGCGGGGCGGCCGGTGGCGGGGCCGGTGACGATGACGGCGTCGGCCAGGAAGAATTCCGCCGCGTGCGCGGTCTCTTCGATGCCTACGTCGGCGGTGATGGCGTGGGCGGCGTGCTTCTTCTTGATGTCCGCGAAGACCCGCACCTCGTCCGCACCGATGGCCCGCCGGTAGCGCAGCATGTCCCCCGCATGCGATTCGATCAGGCCTTCGTCGGCCACGTGGGCGAAGACGAAACCCTCCCCCCGCACGAAGGACGCCCCGCAGGCGTGGGCCACGGCCAGAGCCTCGCGGTTCGCCCCCGCCAGCACCTGCACCCCGAGGGGCAGCGGCACCGCCCGGCGCACCTCGCGACCAGCCACCGCCATGGCGGCCACGACCTCCGGCCCAACCGTTCCTTTGAGATAAGGCCGGTCATGCATGTTCTCGATCATCAGCCCCGGGAAGCCGGCCGCGGCATAGATCCGGGCCTCCCGCACCGCTTCTTCCGCGATGGCCTCGACGCTCTCGGAGGCAGCGGGCGTCCCCGGCAGGGCGTCCAAATGGACCACGCCGATGAGGACGCGGGGAACGCCGAAGAGGGAGGCCAGCAAGCGGCGGGGGTCCATTCGCGCCTCGATGATAACCCCAGAGGCGCTCTCAGCGCCCGGGAGGCGGCGGGGGCAACCGGGCGTCGGGGATGTCGAGGGCCCGCGCCAGCTCGCGGAGCTTCGCCTGCACCTTACGCATGTTGCGGGGGCCGATGCGCAGGAACTGCTTCTGGGCCGGGGTCAAGGCCTCCAGCTTCCCCTCCGCGAACTCGTAGGTCGCGACATGTCGGACCACGGGCACCTCTCCCGCCAATACCGGCGTCTGGAGGAGGGCGACGAGCGCGCGCTCCAGGGTGGCGGGGAAGCCGCCCTCCGGATGTCCCAGCTCCTTGTGCGCGGCCTCCAGGAGGGGGGCGAGGAGCCGGAGCGCCCGCGCGCACCCCTCCGCGTCCACGGAGTCCACGGCGTCGGCGAAGGCGTCGTATTCCTCGTAGCTCTTGGGGTCCACGAGGAGCCGACCGCGCTCGGAGCGCGTGCGGAACCCGACTTTGGGGGCCAGGAAGCCCAGGTGGGGTCGGGGCGTCTCGCCGTCGGCCACGTTCTCGACGACGGCCACGGCGGTCCTCATGAGCCCCCGGGTGGCGAGCCCAGCCAGGAAGGAGGGGCTCGAGGACAGACCCCGGGCGAGCTCCCGCACGAACGCGTCGCTCGCGTCCAAGGCCGGGAGCGGAATCGACTCCGGCGAGGGAGCGCCGGGGGAGGCCGCGGTGGTCGTGGGCGGAGAAGCGGGGGAGGGGGCGCGCGACCGGGGGAGGACGAGGTAGAGCACCCCCCCGATCCCCGCCACGAGAAGACCGAGTCCCGCCGCCCAAGCGACGAGGGGCAGGGCCCGCGGGGGCCCGCCCGGAGGCCCTTCCGCCGGCGACACCCCCGCCTCCTTCGTCGACCGGTCGAGCTCGAAATCGTCCAGATCAGGCACGGGCGGGGGTCAAGCCAGGTCGGCGGGTTGGATGGGCAGGCGGCGGATCCGCTTGCCGGTGGCGGCGAAGATCGCGTTCCCGACCGCGGCCGCGATCGGAGGCAGCCCCGGCTCCCCGGTTCCGGTCGGGGCTTCGCGGCTGGGCACGATATGCACCTCCACCAGCGGCATCTCGTTGATGCGCAGGACCTCGAAATCGGAGAAGTTGCTCTGCTGCACGCGGCCGTCGGCGATGGTGATCCCGCCCTTGAGGGCGGCGCTGAGCCCGTAAACGATGGCGCCCTCCATCTGCGCGCGCACCCCGTCCGGGTTCACGGCGCGCCCGCAGTCCACCGCGCAGACCACACGGTGCACGCGTACGCTCCCGTCCTTGTCCACCGACACCTCCGCGATCTCGGCCACGTAGGTGTCGAATGAGAAGTGGCACGCGAGGCCGCGGCCCCGCCCCGGGGGAGGGGGCTGGGTCCAGCCCGCCCGCGCGGCCGCCAGCTCCAGCACCGCCCACAGCCGGGCGGTATCGAGGATGGACTCGTTGTCCGCGGGCAGCCGGATCTTGCGCGGCTCCGCGAGCAGACGCCGGCGCAGCTCCAAGGGGTCCGCCTTGGCCGCCGCCGCCACCTCGTCCAGGAAGCTCTCGGTGACGAAGCCGTTGATCGAGTGCTCCACCGACCGCCACCAGGCCACGGGCACTCCGGTGGGCGCGGGCGAGAACTCCACGCGCACGCTTGGAAACGCGTAGGGGAGGTTGACGGCACCCCCGATCTCGCTCTCCTCCGGCCGGGCCTTGTCGGGGCTCCAGAAGCCGCTGATGGAGGTCGAGACCAGCCGGTGCATCCAGGCCCGGGGTCGGCCCTCCTCGTCGAGGGCCGCGCTCAGCCGATGATAGGCCGCGGGCCGGTAGAAATCGTGCTGGATGTCGTCTTCCCGCGTCCATACCAGCTGGATGGGAGCGCCCACCGCCTTCGACACCTGGGCGGCCTCGACCACGAAGTCGGCCTGGTAACGCCGGCCGAAACCGCCCCCCATGAGCGTGGTGTGGACGGTGACGGCTTCGGGCTTGAGCTGGCCGATCCGCGCGATCACGTCCAGCGCCCATTGCGGGCCCTGCGAGGGGACCCAGGCCTCCGCGCGGTCGGCGCGAATGTCCACCGTGCAGTTCATGGGCTCCATGGTGGCGTGGGCTTGGAAGGGGAGCTGGTAGACGGACTCCAGCTTGCGGCCCGCGCCGGCCAGCGCGGCCAAGGCGTCGCCGTCGTTGCGGACGACCTTCCCCTGCTGCCGCGACAGCTCCTCGCATTTCTTGAGCAGCGCCGGGCTACTCTCGGTGGCGTGGGGTCCCAGGTCCCACTCGATCTTCAGGGCCTCGCGGCCTTGCATGGCGGCCCAGGTGTTGTCCGCCACCACCGCCACGCCACCCGCGCTGTGCGCCCCCTCCGCCACGGGCGGGATCTCCACCACCCGGCGCACGCCCGGCACGGCCAGGGCGGGGGCGGGGTCAAATTTGGCGGGCCGCCCGCCGAAAGCCGGGCAGCGGGCCACGACCGCGAAGAGCATGCCCGGCACCCGCACGTCCAGGCCATAGCGGGCGCTGCCGTCCACCTTGGATGGGATGTCGGTGCGGGGGAGCGACTCCCCGACGACGGTGAACTCGGCGGGGTTCTTGAGGCTCACCGTCTTGAGATCGGGGACGGGCAGGCGGGAAGCCGCCGCCACCAGATCCCGGTAGGGCAGCCGCTTCTGCCGCGGGCCGTGGACCACGGTCCCCTTCTCGGTCTTGCAGGTGTTGATGTTCACCTGCCAGGCCGCGGCGGCGGCCTGGACGAGCATGGCCCGGGCCGCCGCCCCCGCCTGCCGCAGGGGCAGCCAGGAGGTGCGGACGCTGCTGCTGCCCCCGGTCCCGTGGTCGTAGACGGCGGGCCGGGTGGGGGCCTGCTCGACGCGAACGCTCTGCCAGTCCACGTCCAGCTCATCGGCCAGGATCATGGCCAGGGACGTGAGGACGCCCTGGCCCATCTCGGACTTGGCCACGGTCAGGGTGACCCCGCTCTCCTTATCGATCCGGATCCAGGCGTCGAATGGGTTCGGGGCCTTCCTTTCCTGCGGCCCTTCGGCCCCCAGCTCCCCGGGGAGGCGGAAGCCGATCACCAGGGCCGCACCCCCGCCCATCCCCACCCTCAGGAAGGTGCGCCGCGACAGACCGGGGGGCATCATCGCGCACCTCCCTTGTTATCCGCGGCCCGGTGCACTGCGCGCCGGATCCGTTGATAGGTCCCGCAACGGCAGATGTGCCCGCCCAAGGCGGCGTCAATGTCCTCGTCGGTGGGCTTGGGCTTCCGCGCCAAGAGCTCGGCCGCGGTCATCAGCATGCCCGACTGGCAGTAGCCGCACTGCGGCACCTGTTCCGCGATCCACGCCTGCTGGAGCGGGTGGCTGCGGTCCGGGGATAGGCCCTCGATGGTGGTGATCTTGTGGTCGCTCACGGTTTCGATGGAGGCCATGCACGAGCGTATGGCCTCGCCATCGACGTGCACGGTGCAGGCCCCGCATTGGGCGACCCCGCAACCGAACTTGGTGCCCGTGAGGCCCAGCCCGTCGCGCAGCACCCAGAGCAGGGGCGTGCCGGGCTCGGCCTCCACGCGCCGGCTCTGGCCGTTGACGATGAGGGTGTAGGCAGCCATGCGAACCTCCGGAGGTGAGAAGCGAGCCTAGCACGGCCGGCGCTGGGCGAGAACCGCCCCGCGCGCGGGCTCAGCCCTGACCGACGAGCTCCCGAAACCGGGCTTCGCCGCGCAGGCTCTCCAAGGCGGGCTCGATGCGGGCGCGGGCGATCGTGAAGCGGCGACGCTTAGCCGCCGCCTTCTCCAGACAGTCCAGGGCTTCCGCGGTCTCCCCGCGGAGCGCGCGGATGCAGGCCGCGTAGTAGCGGGTGAAGGGGTCGTCCGCGCCGAGGCGGATCCGCTGCTCGAAACCCCCGAGGGCGGTCGCGAGGGCCGCGCCCGCCTCCTCCGCCCGCCCCTCGCCCAGGTGAGCGGCGCCCAGGCGCATGTGCAGCTCGATGGAGGT
>DATMQU010000364.1:0-4607 GCA_035566715.1 Vicinamibacteria bacterium | reverse complement strand
GGTCCCTTGTGGAGCAGCACTTCAAGGACCCCGAAATCAGAAATGCACATGTCGAGGGAAACGATGCTCCGCTCCGCGTGCCGGACCATCGATCGATGAGCCTTCATGAGCACTAGCCAGACGTGAACACCCGAGCCGTCGCGTGATCGGTCTCTCACCGCGGGCGCATTCGGGCGGCGTACAACCCGACTTTCCGCCAAGCGGTCCGGGCCGCGCGGCTTCGGTAATCGACCCATGCATCCTCCGGGCGCTCTGCGGACGGGGCGCGGCGACCGTCTTGAGGCTGGGCATCCACGTCCTGGGGAAAGTATCTTCATATCAAGTAGCTTCATGTCAAGGCAATTCTTAACTGATGGGCCCCCACTTGTTTTGCGGGCTCTTCCGCACGCTCCGTGCTTGTCGAAGTCGTGTGGCTGGACGCAAGTGGCTCAGAATCAGAGTGTTGCAGAGCCGAGCTCATGCCGCCTACCATCTGCCCCTCACTCTCAGCTAACCCATACGGGTGTGTGACTGACGGGGCTCTTTTCTGTACCGAGATTGAGGAAGAGCCCGGTTAAAAGGGCAGAGCGACAACACGAGAAGCAAACCAGGCGGCCTTGGGCTTGTGCGAGCAAAGGCCTTGGGGGCCCCCAGGGCGGTTCAGGACCGCTGTTGGGTTACAGGTGCAACCCGGAAGCCGGAAGACTCCGTCCCTTTCGGGACCAGAGTCTCGAACAGGGGACCGGCTTCGACTCTAGGGGTCGATCTCCCAGGGGCGCTCCCACGACTTCAAGGTACGCTGTCGTGCGAGCAGCGGGTATTGCAGGCGCTGCAGCTCGATCACCTGGCGGATCTTCTCGGGTAGCGGTAATGCCTCACGCTCGCGCCGAAGTTCGTCCTTCCCTTGACGGAGTTTGGCCACGAGCTCTGCGGATGGCCGAGAGCGGCTCCCTACGCCGCTTTCAGAGCGAAAGCCCATGTCTGTCTAGGATCGCATCCAAGCGATTTCGATTCAAGCCGCGCCACTCTAGTAGCATTGCGACGCGCTCGCGGCGCTTGGCCGACCGTGCCCCAGGCTGAAGGTAGAGCGCGACGAGGTATTCAGGCAGAGCGACCCTCGTAGGGACCCCCTGGTAGTCAAGGGTGTCGGCGGTCTCGATCGCTTCGTCGGCGAGCTTAGATGGAGAGGGTAGGAATTGTGCTGGCACTCCCTCGATCAAGACGTGTTCCCTGTCCGCCCTATAGCCGTGAGCAGAGGCCCAACGGTAGATGCTCTCCAGGCTGACCAGCGGACCCGCCGCCGAAGGAAGGAAGACGAGTACGCCCAGATCGTACGTCGCCACGGGTTCGGTCCAGAAGACGAGCGCGAGGCCGCCGGCGACCGCGTATTCTTGGATGACACCGTCGGCCTTCATGGTGTTGAGCGCGCGCAGCGCGTCGGCGAAAGCCATAGCTGACCATTCTAAGCCCTGGGGCGTCGAGGTGACCGCGGGAGGTTCGCGCTGGCCATTCTGCCCTTGATGATTCGCTGGTCCTGGCCAGATGGGCGTGTGGGAAACGAAGCTAGAGCTAGAGGTTTTTGAGCTCAACCTCCTCGCGTACCCAGACTCGGCCGACGCCCTCACTAAAGTCGCGGACGCCTACTTTTGCGAAGCACAGACGGATTTAGTACGGCAGCACGCTGAGAGGGCTCAGACCTCCTGGATTCTCAGGCGGTGCCGGTGTCGTCATGGTCCGATACGGGACCGCACCGCAGTGAGCCTCGTCGATACGGGCGGGGGGATGCCCAAGAAGGTGGGTGCGACACCGCCGTAGGTTCCTTAAGTTCAAGCTGGCTAACCCGGCGACTTACGGTCGAAAGGGATTGCGCTCCTGTGCTTGGCTAGCCAAGTCTTGAAGTCCTGTAGCGATGGGTTCAGCGACCTAGCGAACGAGGTGCTCCGCGCGCCGCAAAAGTATTCCGCGAAATCGCGCTTGAACTGAAACATGTTGGCCAAATCGTCGGCGCCCGGAAAACCGAACCCGCGGAAAACCTCTGGGGAAACGCTGTTGTAGCGGACTTCGTGGCCCAGCGCTTCCGTCAGCGCGGCCGCCATCTGCGCACCGGTCAAGTGCTCGCCCGCGATCCCGACAGTCTTGCCGATGAATTCCCGACCCCTCTTAAAAATGCCTTGCGCGCACTTGCCGATGTCCTCAACCGCGATCCCCGGCAGCTTCCGGTCGCCCATCGGAAAAGTAATGGCCAGCTTTCCGTCGGGGCCTTTTCGGGGGGCAGTGCCCGGGTAGAGGAAGTTCTCCCAAAAGAATGACGTCAAGAGGAAGGTCGTTGGAACCGCGAGGTCGCTGAAAAAGCGATCCGCCTCGCCCTTGCCGTCAAAGTGTGGCGTCTTGTATTTGCCTTGCAGAGTGGGCATCCGGTCATCACTCAGAGGCACCCACTTCCGGGTGTCTTCAAGAGTGGACCAGATGACGTGCTGCAAGCCGGTAGCCTTGGCGGCCGTCGCCATCGACTGGACTTCGGCGATTTCCTTCTCCGGCGAGAAGTGTGCCCAGAAGAAGGTGACGCAGAATGCTCCGTACGCGCCGGAGAATGCCCTTTTCAAGCTCTCGAGGTCGTCAATGTCCGCGGCGACGACTTCCGCGCCCAGCTGTGCCAGTTCCCTCGCCTTGGGGCTGTTGACGTCTCTGGTGAGAGCGCGCGCCGTGAATCCACCACTCGGATCATTGAGGATTGCCCTGACCATCCCGCCGCCCTGCGCGCCTGTCGCTCCCAGCACCGCAACAATCCTCTGTGCCGCCATGATTGCCTCATCTCTGCTCTGAGTTTGCGTCTTGTTCGCCGCCGGCGTTCGCCGCCGGCAACGGCTTTCGCGCAGGATACCATTTCAGCCATTTGGCGGAGTCTGTGCTGCCGCCGCCTTGGTGGACGCCCTTAACGGTCTCCTCGGAGCGTGCCCCTGTGAGGGGCACCTCGAAGCGGAGACGTTCGATGCCGAGAGCATGTGGTGTCGAAGGCTTGGCTCTTGTGGCCTTTGCTGCTACCATCACGGGGACTTGTGGTAGCGAACGTTGTGGCGTGGGTGCGGCGGCAATGCCGAAGCGAGTACGACTGGCTTCAGTAAGTTGAATGGGAAGGCCTGAAAACGTGAAGCGGAATCGGACCAAAGCACTTGGGCTTGGGCTTTCCCTGCTGGTGCTTTTGTTCGTCCTCCAAGCGGCCCCCCACGCGCACCAATATGGCCAAGATGAAACCACCTGCCAGCTCTGCCAAGCCGCCCACATAGGGATTCATCCGGCCGTCGTCGGACCGACGCTTCCGACGCCACTGCTGGCCACCGGCCGAGTCTCACCCCAGATCGTCGCCTTCCGCGACGCTCGGTTCTCACTCGACTCTCCTTCCCGAGCACCGCCCTCCGCTTAATACAGCAAGACCGAAGCTGATTGCTTCACCGCGGCGCGGGCTCCGTTCTGGCCGCGCGGCCGCCGATGCTTTCAGCCGAATCCAAGAAATAGCGGACGGATCGCCCCACAAAGGGCGGGAGGAAAGAATGATACGGTTCACAGGTTATCGGCTTCTCGTTACGGCTTCGATTCTCTTTCTGCTTGCTTCAACCGGTTGGGCCCAGTCCTCGGGATCAATCGAGGCATCGGTCAAGGATCCCTCGGGGGGGGCAGTCGCGAACGCCACCGCCGAAATGACGTACCCCGTGAGCGGCTTCAGGCGTACGACCACCACACGCAATGACGGAGGATTTCGTTTCACAAACGTTCCCTTCAACCCCTACCATCTCGTGGTACGAGCGGCGGGCTTTGCGCCTTATGCGCAGGATGTGGATATCCGCTCGGGGGTTCCCGTAGTCCTTCAAATCAGCCTCCAGATCAGTGCCCTCGCGGTGGACGTCACGGTTGAGGCGCACGGCCGTGATCTCGTGGAGAACGATCCGACCTTCCACACCGACGTCGACCGCGGGCTCTTCGACAAGCTCCCGTTGGAGAGCCAGTCCTCCTCCGTGAGCTCCCTCGTTACCCTTGCCACGCCGGGAGTCGTCGCCGACTCGAACGGGCTTTTCCACGGACTTGGGGACCACGCCGACAACTCCTTCTCCGTTGACGGGCAACCGATCACCGATCAACAGAGCAAGGTATTCTCCAATCAGATTCCAATCGAATCCATCGACTCCCTGGAGGTGATCTCCGGCGCTCCGCCGGCGGAATTTGGGGATAAGACGAGCCTGGTGATCAAGGTGACAACGCGCTCCGGACTGGGCCAGAGCACACCCAAGGGATCCGTGAGGGCGTCGTACGGGACCTTCAGCTCCGCGAATGGGTCCTTCGACATAGCCTTCGGCGGTCCAAAGTGGGGCAACTTCCTCGCCGTGAGCGGCCTCAACACCGCGCGCTTCCTCGACCCCCCGGAGATCCTAGCGCTGCACGACCGTGGCAACGAGCAGAGCGTCTTCGACCGGCTGGACTACCAGATCTCCACCCTCGACACGTTCCACGTCAACCTGGGGTACACACGGTCCTCGTTCAAGACTCCCAACACGTACGACGGCCTGAACGATGGGGTGACCGACCCGAGCGGCAACCTCGTCGGGCCTCAGGATCAAAGCTCGCTCATCAGGACC
>DATMQU010000363.1:0-4704 GCA_035566715.1 Vicinamibacteria bacterium | reverse complement strand
CGCTCCTCGCCCAGGTTCGTCACGGTGGCGTCATAGCTGGAGGGTGGTGAGTAGATCACGTCTCCTTCCAGCGACACCTTCAGCCACCGCTCGGCCCGGGCCTCACGCTCCTTCTGCCGGGAAACCTCGACCTCCCGGGCGGCGATCGGGAGCCGGGCGTTGGCGGCTTGGGCCTGGGCGAGCGCTTCTTCCAGCGTCAAGCCATCGGCCGCCCCCAACCTCCCCCCGAGGAGCCCGAGCGCGAGCACGCAGCACCACCAGACTCCCCGCCCTGACCCTGACCGCCGTTCCAGGCGGCACGCCCAGAAATCGCACACCTGCAGCTCCATCCTTGGCCCATCCCAGGCCCGGTCACGAAACCCCGCTTCTCCGGCACGACGTTCCCTCGATCGCATCACGCGCCCGCGAGAGCCGCGCCATCATAGCCGATAAGCTCGGCGGGAGAACATCGCGCCCGGAGCGAACACCAGGGCCTTGTAGGTTCGGCGCGGGCGGGCGGGGCCGGATTTTTTCTTGACACTGCCGCACCGCCTGTCGAGAATCGTATTCAACAAATCCATGAGCGGAGCGGGGGAGTTGAGGAGCGTGTGGCTCGTGTCGATGCCTTTTGGCCCCCTCTTCTCGCCGTCTCTTGCCCTCAGTCTTCTGAAAGCCAGCCTCGCCGCCCAGGGGCTGCCCGCGCGCGTCCGCTACTTCTCCCTCGACTTCGCAGAGCGGATCGGCCAGGCGTTCTATTCCGACATCGCAGCCGAGGGACGCCCGCCCCTGATCACGCTCGCCGGCGAGTGGATCTTCTCGAGCGCGCTCTTCCCCTCGCGGCGGGAGGATGAGGACCGCTACGTGGCGGAGGTCCTACGGCGTCCGGACCCCGTTACCTACCGGGGCTCCGCCCCGCCGGTCACCGCCGCGCGCGCCCGCCGTATCCGCCGCGTTCGAGAGGCGGTGGCGCCCTTCCTCGAGGCCTGCTTGGCCGAGATCGTGCGCGAGCGCCCGCCCCTGGTGGGCTTCACGAGCACGTTTCAGCAGCATCTGGCTTCATTGGCCCTGGCCCGGCGTATCAAGCAGGCCATCCCCGAGACGGTGGTGGTGATGGGCGGGGCCAACTGCGAAGGCGTCATGGGGGCGGAGGCCGTGCGGCAGTTCCCCTTCGTGGACGCGGTGGTCTCGGGGGAAGCGGAGCGCGTCTTGCCGGAGTTGGTGCGGCGCGCGCTGGCGTCCAGGCCCCTTTCCGGCCTGCCCGGGGTTCGGACCAGAGAGGGGGTCGAGGAGGAGTTCCGCAGGGGCACGTTCCCGAACGCGCCCACGACTCCTCGCCTGGACGACTTGCCCTATCCCGACTTCAGCGACTTCTTCGAGCAGTTCGGGGTGAGCCGCTACCCCCGCGAGTGGGAGGCGAGCCTCTTCTTCGAGACCTCCCGTGGTTGCTGGTGGGGCGAGAGGAGCCACTGCACCTTCTGCGGTCTGAACGGATCCAGCATGACGTACCGGAGCAAGTCGGCGCGCCGGGCCGTCGATGAGCTCGCGCAGCTGGCCCGGGAGCATCCGGGCTGTGACATCCAAGTGACGGACAACATCCTGGACATGGGCTACTTCAAGGATTTCCTCCCCGAGCTCGCCGAGCGGCGGCTGGGGGTGGATCTCTTCTACGAGACCAAGTCCAACCTAAAGAAAGAGCAGGTCCGGCTCCTGCGCCGGGCGGGCGTGCGCAGGATCCAGCCCGGTATCGAGAGCTTCTCGGACTCCGTCCTCCGGCTCATGCGCAAGGGCGTCACCGGTCTTCAGAACATCCAGCTCCTGAAGTGGTGCAAGGAGGTGGGGGTGGAGCCCCAGTGGAACTTCCTTTGGGGCTTCCCGGGAGAGGATCCCGCGGAGTATGCCCGCATGGCGCGCCTCGTCCCGCAGCTCATGCACTTGGCGCCGCCGGTCGGGTTCTCGGACATCCGTCTCGACCGCTTCAGCCCGAACTTCTTCGAGGCGGAGGCGCTGGGGTTCGAGAAAGTGGCGCCTCTCCCCTCGTACTCCTTCCTCTACCCCGCCCTGACCGGAGAAGCCCGCGCCAACCTCGCTTATTTCTTCGGCTTCACCTACCGAGAGCCTCGTGACGTGGACGGCTACGTGCAGCCGCTTCTAAAGGCGTTGCGCTCGTGGTCGAGGGCGGCCCGCCGCGGCGACGCCGACCTCTTTAGCGTGGACGCCGGGGGACGCCTCCTCGTGTGGGACCTGAGGCCCGCAGCCCGCGAGCCGCTTGCGGTTCTGGACGGTCTCGACCGGCTCCTTTACTTGGCTTGCGACGCCGCCGTCGACCTGCGAAGCCTGGTGGAATCGATCCCGGCGCGGGGTCTGGGGGGGGCGACGGTCGAGGAGATCGAGGACCGCCTGGGCCGGCTCGTAGACGCTGGCCTCGTGATCCAGGAGGGCACGCGCTATCTCGCCCTCGCCGTTCGCCTCGGGGAGTATGCCCCGGCCCGGACCGTGGTGGAGCGTTTTCACGCCGTGGTCCGCGCCCTGGGTCAGCCGCTGGCGGGGGGGCGGCGCCACCGCCGCCCATCAAGCTTGACCCCCTCGCACTTCGTGGTCAGCCGCGAAGGCGAGCTGCAAATCGGAGAGCTCGTGCGCATCCCGTACGTCGAGGGAAGGAGGGCCTGATGGCCAAGAAGAAGAAGAAGGTCGCCAAGAAAAAGAAGACTGCGAAGAAGCCGGCCCGGAAGAGGAAGAAGAAGACCGCCGGCTGTATCGGCCCCGGCTAGATCCAGCGTCGCAGCCGGGATGGAGCCGGACCGCTCCATCCCGGCTCCGTCTACTTGAGGCCCTCGACGAGGACGAGGTCCGAGAGCGTCCGGGAGTAGCTGTAGGCGAAGGTACGCCCGTCGGGCGTGACCTGAGCCGCAATCAGGTTCATGACCCCCGCGCGGTCGAAGGGTGCGAGCTCCGCCGTCAGCTCCTTTGATCCCCGCGCGAGGTCAAGGCGCCAGATCCGGGCGGGCAGGCTGCCCCGCCGGGATACATAGAGGGACCGCCCGTCCGCTCCCCAGCGGAGGGGGATGTCCGCGGGGTCGAGCCCCGGCACTGCTTCCGGGTCACCTCCCTCCACGGGGTAGAGCACGACGCGCCCCTCGGGGTCGAGGGCCGCGATTCGTTTTCCATCGGGTGCGATCGGCCGCGAGCCGTAGGGGAAGCGAAACCCCTCGCGGGAGATTGGCCGCAGGTGTCCCTGTCCCACCTCCTGAACATAAATCTTGACTCCGCGCCCCGGCTCGTCCCCCGCAACCAGGAGGCGCCGGCCGTCGGGGAACCATGCCACCGCTTCGAAATGGCCAAGGCCACCCGGCTCGACGGCCCGCAGTTCACCCGGCCCCGTGGGCAGCAAGACCAGCGTCGGCGGGCTCGTCAGCACCACGGAGGCGCAGGAGGTCCCGTCCGGGGAGAGCACGCCGATCCAGCCCTCGCCGAGCCGGACGGGCGGGGACCCGTCCGTCCGGCGCAGGTAGACGGAGCCCGACGGGGCGCCCGCCCCCGCCCCCTGCTCGCTGAACACGACGGCGCTGCCGTCGTCGGCGAGGTCGGTGAGGGTGCCACCGTCGAGCCAGGACAGGTCGCGCTCGGCCCCCCTTGCCTCGCGCAGCGCGAGTTGGAGGCGGAAGCGATCCTCGGTCAGGAGAATGTTGCTTCCCCGCGCGTCCGCCAGCTTGAGACGTCCGGGTGCCCGGGTGAGGAGTCGCCGCGCGCCCGCGAGATCGACGGCGTAGAGGGCGGAGCGGGGTCCGACCTCGGAGGCTGTGAACCAGACCTCCTTGCCATCGTCCCGCCAGGCGAGGCCGTTCGCGCTCGACCACCCCGCGGACAGGAGGCGTCGGCTGCGGCCCCCGCGGTCGGTCACCCAGACCTCGCCCCGATCGTCGCTACGGACGGGATGCTCGATGAAGGCGATGGCACGGCCGTCCGGCGAGAAGCGCACGTGACTGAGCCAGCCGGCGGTCTCGTAGAGAATCCGCCCGATCGGGAACTCGAGGCGGTAGCGGTCCTGGACGACGTGAATGACGGCCAGGTCAGTTCCATCGGGGGCCCAGTCCGCGGACTCCACGTCCGTCAGCATCTCCCGCGGCGCGGCCCCCGAGAGCGGCACCCGGGCCAGCGTGCCGCGCGTCTCGAGCCCCAGAGTGAAGTGCCGGCCGAGGGAGAGGGCCATCTCCCCGGAGCGCGAGACCGAGAGTACGTCGGAGTCCGGGAGGTCAAGGCGCGTTGATTCCGGGCTTCCCGGACGGGTGGTGAAGAGCCGAACCGGCTGCCCGTCCCAGGCCGCCCCGTAGACCACCGTCTGGCTGTCGGGGCCGAAGCGGGCGGAAATCACGAGCCCGCGGCGGAAGGTCAGGGGCTGGTAGGAAGGGATGGCATTCCGGCCCCCGCGTGCTCCGGCGTAGTAGGCGGCGGCGGCGGCGAGGACGAGGACGGTGGCCATGGTGGCGCGGGTGACCGCGGCCGGCGTCAGCCAGCGCCTGCTCCCCGGGGGCCGCGGGTGCCGGCCCGACATCGGGTCTTCCGCGAGGGAGGCAATGTGAAAGGCCAGGTCACGGGCCGACTGAAAGCGCGCGTCGGGCGACTTCTCGAGACAGTGGCGGAGCAGAGACTCCAGGCCCGGTTGCAGGGTTCCGGAGGCGTCGCCTAGGCCCAGGGGTTCTCGGTTCAGGATGGCGCTCAGCGTCTCGA
>DATMQU010000362.1:0-3566 GCA_035566715.1 Vicinamibacteria bacterium | reverse complement strand
GGAGCACCACCTCAAGAGCGGGACGGTCCGCGTCTGGTTGGACGACAAGCTGGTGGTGGAGGAGGTGCTCGACGCCCGGGTCACCAAGAAGATCCTCTTCTTCAACCTGCGCAAGGGCGTGGTTCAGGAGGTGCTGAAGGTCAGCCCCGGGAAGCACGACCTGAAGGTCCAGGTGAAATGGGACGACAACGCGGAGACGCGCCGGATCTCGGGGACCTTCAAGTCCGGCGCCACCCGGCACCTGGAGATCGGGATCAGCCGCCTGGGTGGAGACCTCTCGGTGGCCTGGAGGTGAAGCCGCAACCCCCGGCGGTGTCAGGCGAGAGCGGCCAGGACCTCCTCGAGCTCGACGGGTGCCACGTCGAAATGGACACCGGCCTGGTAGGAGAGGCCCTCGAGGCGCGACCACGTCACCGCCCCCGGAACCTCGACGGAGAGGGCGCGGGCCCCGTCCCGGAGGGGGGCCTCGAAGAGCACGCTCACATGGGTTCCCCGCGGTATGTCTTCGCCCACCCGGAGGCGACACCCGTTCGGGGAGAGGTCCATGGCGGTGGCGGGATGCCATTCGCTCTTGAACTTGTACCTGACGGTGAGACGGCAGGCTTTGCGGGCCGTGATCCGGCGGTTGCCGCCGCTCGAAACCGCTCCGTTTGTCATGGGTTCAGGCCCTGAGGGTAGCAGAGTCCGGCCCGGGGAAGAAGCCTCATCCGTGCTACAGTTGTCCGCTGTGACCAGCCGCCGTGCCCTCTCCATGCTTTTGGTCGTGGCCCTGGCCGCGTCCTGCGGAGGCGGAAGCACTCCCGCCGGCCCCAGCCCCCCCGCCGTCACCTACCCGGTCCCGGTCGTGGTCTTCTACGACGAGAACGGCAACGGCATTCTGGACCCGGGCGAGGGAGCCCGCGTGCCGGGAGTGGAGGCCAACATCGGGGGCCACACCGCGCTCTCGGACAAGGTCTCCGGCCTGGCGGTCGTGCCCGGGGTCCCCGCGGGGACGGGGACCGTCACCGTCCGTCCGGACACCCTTCCCCCCTTCTATCGGCCTCCGGCCGCCCCGCTCTCCGTCTCCGTACCTCCCAGCAGCAACACCAACGTCCCCCTCACCCTGCCCATCGGGTCCAACACCCCGAGTCTCTATATGGCGTTTGGGGACAGCATCACGGTGGGAGACGGCTCGAGCGACGGGGCCGGCTACCGGGATCAGCTGCAAGGCCTCCTCCAGGGTTACTTCGGCCGCGGGGCGTTGAATAACCAGGGCATCGGGGGAACCCGCAGCAACACTGGCGCGGAGCGCATCGCCGACCTCCTACGCCACGTGCGGCCCGCCTACACCCTGATCCTCTACGGCACCAACGACTGGAATACCCCCGCCTGCAAGCAGTCCGCCCCCTGCTTCACCATCGACAGCCTGAGCAGCATCATCGGGGACGTGAAAGCGGCCGGCAGCCTGCCCGTGCTGGCCACCATCCCTCCCGCCAACCCCGCCTCGTTCATGTTCGTCGCGGACCGAAACGCGTGGGTGAGCGCGGAGAACGTTCTCATCCGGGCCCTGGCCCGCGACCAGGGCGCCGCCCTGGCCGACATCGAAGCGGCCTTCAGGAGCGCCGCCGGCAGCGACCTCAGCCAGCTCTTCTCCGACCACATTCACCCGAACGATCGCGGCTACGCCATCATCGCCGCCTCCTTCTTCGGGGCCATCACGCAGCCGGGGGGGACCGCCGCCACCGCGGCTCGCCCGACTCCCTCCCTCTTTAGGGAGCCCCTCCGCGGCCTCTCGCCCGCCCCCCACGCCCATCCCCCCCACGGCGGCTGAGGGTGGTGATCCCGGCCACGCCGCCCTCGGCCCGCTCGGCGTATGATCTTTCCCGCGCCATGAAGACGGGAAGGCTCCTGAAGTTCAACCGCCCGGGGGGGGAGATCCACGCCTATTTCTATCGGGACGGGAGCCTGGTCCGGGCCGCCGTCTACACGATGTCGGCCGGACGCGACGAGGGGGCCGAGCCCATGCACGCCGTCACCGGGCCGAGCGAGGCTCACGTAGAGGCAGAGGTGCGGGCCTGGGTGGAGGCTCACTACCCGAAGGTCCGGTGAAAGCCAGCGATCGCTACGCGGTGGAGGGCGTGAGCTGTCGCCTCGACGGCCGGGTCCTGCCCGTGACCAACCTGAGCGTGAGCGGGCTCTTCGTGGCCAGCGACCGCCCTCCCCTGCCCGGGCAGGCCGTCTCCCTGGAGCTGGTCTTCGACGCAAAGCCCTCGTTTCCCATCGTGGGGACGGTCACCTGGGTCAACACCCCCATTGAGCCCAAGGCCCCCGAGCTGCCCCCTGGCTTCGGGGTGAAGATCGCGAGCATCCCCCTCCCCGCCAAGCTCGCCATCCTGGACGCCCTGCGCCGGGCCCGACCGGGCAAGCCCTAGCCAGCGCCCCCGCCCCCGACGGCGCGGATCGACGCCTCGAGGATGGTGGCCGCGAGGTCCGCGTCCTCCCCGTCGATGACGAGGGGAGGGGCCAGCCGAATCGTGCTCTTCCCGCAGCCGAGCAGGAGCAGGCCCCGCCGGAAGGCCTCCTCCAGGATGCGCTCGCGCAGCCGAGGCGCGGGCTCCCCGCCCCGCTCCACGATCTCCACCCCGATCATGAGGCCCAGGCCGCGGATGTCCCCGACCGCGGGGTGGGACCCGAGCCGCTCGCGCAGGCGGCCGATGAGGCGCGCCCCCACCACCTCCGCGTTCTTCACCAGCCCGCCCTCGAGCAGCTTGAGCGTGGCCAGGGCGGCGGCCACGGAGACGGGGTTGCCGCCGAAGGTGGAGCCGTGGCCCCCGCTCTCCCACTCCATCACGTCCGCGCGCGCGATCAGGGCTCCCAGGGGCATCCCGGAGGCGATGCCCTTGGCCACGGTGATGAGGTCGGGCTCCAGGCCGAAGTGCTGGCTCGCGAAGAACCGACCCGTGCGCCCCATCCCGCACTGCACCTCGTCCGCGATGAGCAGGATGCCGTGCTCGCGCGTGACCTCGCGCAGCCGCTTCAGGAAGCCGGGGTGCGGCACCACGTAGCCGCCCTCGCCCTGGACGGGCTCCACGATCACCGCCGCCACCTCCCGGGGGTCGACGGTGCTCCCGAACATGGTCTGGGTCAGAAGGTCCAGGCACTCCACCCGGCAGGTCTTGGGCTCGCGGTTCACCGGGCAGCGGTAGCAATAGGCGTAATGGGAGTGCAGCACCCCGGGCAGGAGCGGGCCGTAGCCTTTCCGCTGCACGGGCTTGCTGGCGGTGAGGCTCAGGGCCCCGTACGTGCGGCCGTGGAAGGCCCCGTAGAAGGCCACGATCTGGGCCCGCCCCGTGCGCAAGCGGGCCAGCTTGATCGCCGCCTCCACCACCTCCGCCCCCGAGTTGGCGAAGAAGACCCGCCAGGGGCCGGGGCCGGGCGCCTGCCGGGCGAGACCCTCGGCCAGCGCCACCAGGTTCTCGTAGTAGAAGTCGGTGGCGCAGATGTGGAGCAGGCGCTCGGCCTGGGCCTTTATCGCGGCCACCACCTCGGGATGGCAATGGCCGGTGGCCACCACCGCGATCCCGGCC
>DATMQU010000361.1:0-3575 GCA_035566715.1 Vicinamibacteria bacterium | reverse complement strand
AAGGCCGGCGCGGTCCGGGCGGAGGCGCTGCGCGGCCGCTCATAGGCCAGGCGCTTGATGTTAATGAGGTGCAGGGGCGTGATGTTGTCGGAAGTGATGTTGCCCGCGTAGGCCCCGCAGCCGAGGCTCATGGAGGGGGCGAGGCCGGTCGTGTACCCGGTGGCCCCCATCGAGGTCTGGGTGTTGGCCACGATCCGGAAAACCGGCTTCTTGAACGCGAACTCCCGGATCACCGCGTCGTCTCCGCTGTGGATTCCCAGCGTGTGGCCGGTTCCCCCGTAGCGCAGGAGCTGGAGGCAGCGCTCGCACCCCTCGTGCCAGTCCTTGACCACGTAGAAGGCCAGCACCGGCGAGAGCTTCTCGATCGAGAGAGGGAAGTCGCGGCCCACGCCCGCCAGGGGAGCCAAGAGGACGCGGGTGGCGGGGGGGACCGCGAAGCCCGCCTTCTCGGCGATGTAGGGGGCGGGTCGGCCCACGATCTCGGGATTGGCCAGACGCTGGGGCGTGACCACCACCCGCGAGACCGCTGCCGTCTCCGCCTCGTTCAGGAAGTACCCGCCGTTCTTCTTCACCTCCGCGATGACTTGGTCCCGGATCGCCTCATCGCAGATGAGCGATTGCTCGGACGAGCAGAGGGTGCCGTAATCGAAGGTCTTTCCGTTGATGACGTCCCGCACCGCCTTGGGCACGTCGGCGGTCTTCTCGATGTAGGCGGGAACGTTGCCGGGACCCACCCCGTAGGCGGGCTTGCCGGAGGAGTAGGCGGCGCGGACGAGGCCGATCCCTCCCGTGGCCAGGATCACCCCCGTGGCCCGGTTGCGCATCAGCTCCTGGGTCCCTTCGAGAGTCACGTCCGTCATGCAGGTGAGGGCGTCGGGGGGCAGGCCCGCCGCGACCGCCGCCCCGTGCATGACCTGCACCGTCTCCTGGATGCAACGCTGGGCGGAGGGGTGGGGGCTCAGCACGACCCCATCGCGGGCCTTGATGGCGATGAGGGCCTTGAAGATAGCGGTCGAGGTCGGGTTGGTGGAGGGGATGATCGCGGCCACCACCCCCATGGGCTCGGCAATCTCCACCACCCGGGCCACGGGGTCCTCTCGCAAGATGCCCACCGTGCGCAGGGGGCGGATGTAGGCGTGCACGTCCACGGCGGAGAAGAGGTTCTTGGTCGTCTTGTCCTTGACGTTGCCAAATCCGGTTTCCTCGTGGGCCAGGCGGGCCAGGCGCTCGGCCGCGCCCCGGCTGGCCTCGGCCATGGCGTCCACGACGCGGTCGACTTTCTCCTGTGAGAACTCGGCCAGCGCCCGCTGGGCTTCGCGCGCCTTCGCGGCCAAGCTCCGCGCTTGCTGGATGGAGAGGAGGTCCGGGTCCTGGATCGCCATGGACGGCGGGGGGAGAGGCTAAGCCTTCTTGGTGTCGGCGAGGGCGGGGAGGACCTTCTCCACCTCCAGGTGGGGGCGCGGGATCACATGCACCGACACCAATTCTCCCACCCGGCGGGCGGCGGCGGCACCGGCGTCGGTGGCCGCCTTGACCGCTCCCACGTCGCCCCGCACCAACACCGTGACGTAGCCGGCCCCGATGTATTCCTTACCGACGAGGACGACGTTTGCGGCTTTGACCATGGCATCGGCGGCCTCGATGGAGCCGACGAGTCCCTTGGTCTCCACCATCCCCAGTGCTTCCATGGACATTCGAACCTCCCGAGGCTGGCTTGGCCGCCGTCGACCGGGAACAGCGCGACTATAGCACACGGGGTGGGGCCTTCATTGACACACCTGTCCCGAATCAGTATCGTTGGGGGGTTTTGGCCGCCAAACCGCAACTACTACTGACGACCAGGAGAGGGAGAATGAAGCTTGGACGTTCCATGGGACTGGCCGCCGCGTGCGCGGTGGTGGTCCTGCTGCCCGCCTGTAACCGACGCAAGCCGGCCGAAGTCAACCCCATAGTCCCGTCCTTCAAGGTCAACCGGGAGCGCGCCCCGCTGGGCAGCGCCATCGAGATCACCTACACCTGGACGGTGGAACCCGGGGCCAAGAAGCTGGACAAGGACTACCGCGCCCTTGTGCACTTCCTGGACTCGCACGAGGTCATGCTCTTCGAGGACGACCACATGCCGACCCCGCCTCCCTCCGCCTGGGAGCCGGGCAAGACCTACACCTACACCCGCACCAAGTTCATTCCCATCTATCCCTACGTGGGCGAGTTGGAGGTCCGCATGGGCCTCTACCCGCATCCGGGGCGGGGGGAACGGCTGCCCCTGAAGGGCGAGGACAAGGGGTTGCGCGAGTACAAGGTCGCCCGGATGGAGCTTCTACCCCAGACCGAGAACATCTTCTTGGTCTACAAGGAGGGCTGGCACAACCCCGAGGCCCAGCCCGAGAACCCCAGCGTGGAGAGGACCTGGACCAAGAAGGAGGCGCTGGTCTCCTTCAAGAACCCCCGGAAGGACGTGATCGTGTACCTCCAGGCCGACACCAGCGTTAAGTTCTTCCCCCAGCCCCCCGTGCTCACCGTCTCCATCGGGGGCAAGAACGGGGTCGTGATCCCGATCGAGGGCTCCGAGGTGTTCTTGAAGAAGATCCGGGTCAAGGCCGCCGACCTGGGCAACGACGAGTGGGTCGACCTCCGGTTGGCCATGAACCAGTCGTTCGTGCCCAAGCTCTTGACCCCCCCTCTGAACAACGATGACCGGGAGCTGGGCCTCCTGGTTTACCATCTCTACGTGGGTGAGGCGGACAAGCTGGGTCCCCTGTCCGGGCCCGAGGTCGTTGACGCAGGACCCCTCCCGGCCGCGGCGGGGAAGGCCCCGGTTCCCAAGGCCCCGGCGGCCGCGAAGAAACCCTAGCCGTCGGCACTGCGACGAGCCCAGGGAGACGGGAGCGATCCCGTCTCCCTTTGCTTTTAGGAAAGGTTCCCATGGGAGACGCGGGGACGGTCAAGCCGGACGGGCGGATCGACGTGGCCGAGGTGATGGCCCAGATTCGAGAGCGGATCCGGAGGAAGCGAGAGCTGGGGCGCTACACGGACGAAGAGGTTCAGGAGATGACGGCCCTCAAGCTCCAGGCCTTCGCGGACGAGGCCGAGATCGACCCCGAGCTCTTGGCCCGGCTCATGGCCCCCGACCACAACTGGAACATCTCCGTGGACTACCGCATCCAGACCCACCGGCGGGGCCTCCCCGGCAAGCTCATCGTCTTCGTCAAGACGCTGGTGCGTCCGCTGGTGCGCCTTTACACGGATCACGTCCTGAGCCGCCAGGCCCAGATCAACCTATATCTGGTTCACCTCTGTCACAACGTGGTCCGAGAGCTGACCCGCCTCCAGCTCGAGCACACCGCGCTCAAGAACCGCTGCGAGGAGCTCGAGCGGGAGCGGGGGCGGGAAGGGAGGCCTTGAAGATCGGGCTCGTCGTCCAGCGCTACGGACTCGAGGTCGTGGGGGGAGCGGAGTTGCATTGCCGCTGGGTGGCCGAGCACCTGGCCGAGCGCCATGCGGTCGAAGTGCTGACCACCACCGCCACCGACTACCTGACCTGGGCCAACGAGTACCCCGTCGGTCCCACCCAAATC
>DATMQU010000360.1:0-5137 GCA_035566715.1 Vicinamibacteria bacterium | reverse complement strand
CTCTTGGGACGAGGCCTTGGACACGATTGCCGCCCGCTTCCGTGGGGTCATCGCCGCGCACGGGCCGCAAGCGATCCTGCCCTATTCCTACGCGGGCAACATGGGGCTGCTGTCCTACGGGAGCATGGACCGGCGCTTCTTCCACGCCCTGGGGGCCAGCCTGCTCGCGCGCACGATCTGCTCGAGTGCGGGAGGGGCCGGGCTCAAGGCCACCCTGGGCAAGAGCATGGGTTTCGATCCCGAGGCCATCGTCGAGGCCCGCCTGGTCGTGGCCTGGGGAGCCAACATCGTCAGCTCCAACGTCCACCTCTGGCCCCTGATCGAGGAGGCCCGGCGGCGGGGGGCGCGGCTCATCACCATCGACCCCTACCGCTCGAAGACGGCGGAGAAGTCCGACCGCCACCTGGCCCTGCTCCCGGGGACGGACGCTGCTCTCGCCCTCGGCGTCATGCACATCCTCTTTCGGGATGGCCTCGAGGATGTCGAGTACTTGAACGCGCACACCTTGGGGGCGGAGCGGCTGCGGGAGCGGGCCCGGGAGTGGACCCCGCGCCGGGTCGCGGAAACCACGGGCCTTCCCGCGGCCGAAATCGAGTCCTTCGCGCGCGAGTACGGCACCACGCGGCCGGCGGCTATCCGCTTGAACTACGGCCTGCAGCGCCACGCGGGCGGAGGCATGGCCGTGCGCACCATAGCCTGCCTGCCCGCGATCACGGGGGACTGGCGCCATGCCGGCGGGGGGGTGCTCCTCTCCACCTCCGGCACCTTCCCGGTGAAGGCGGAGGCCCTGGAGCGGCCGGATTTGATCCCACCCGGCACGCGCACCCTCAACATGAGCCGGCTCGGGCACATTCTCGGGGACGCGTCGCTCGCGCCCCCCGTGAAGGCCCTCTTCGTTTACAACTCCAACCCGGCGGCGGTGGCGCCCGAGCAGGAGTCGGTCTGGGCGGGGCTGGCCCGGGAGGACCTCTTCACCGTCGTCCACGAGCTGTTCCGCACCGACACCGTGGACTTCGCCGACATCGTCCTGCCCGCCACCACCACCCTCGAGCACTACGACCTGCACAAGGCCTACGGCCACCTTTACCTGAGCCTCAGCCGGCCCGCCATCGCCCCCCTGGGCGAGAGCAAGCCCAACACCGAGGTCTTCCGGATGCTCGCGGCCCGGCTGGGCCTCGACCACCCCTGCCTGCGCGAAACCGACGAGGAGATGGCCCGCCAGGCCCTCGACTGGACGGATCCGAAGCTGGCCGGCATCACGTTCGAGCAGCTGGAGCGGGAGTGCTCCGTGCGCCTGCGGGTGCCGGACCCCTACGCCCCCTTCGCGCAGGGAGGCTTTCCCACCCCCTCCGGAAAGTGCGAGCTCGTCTCCGCCTCCCTCGAGAGGGCGGGGCAGGACCCCCTGGCCGGCTACACCCCCCCGCGGGAGAGCGCGGCCTCCGCCCCCGAGCGGGCCCGAAAATACCCTTTGGCCTTCATCTCGCCTCCCGCCCACCACTTCCTGAACTCGACCTTCTCTGCGCAGCCCGCCTTCGTGCGGCGCGAGAGCCAGCCCTTTCTGACCCTTCACCCCCGGGACGCGGAGGCCCGCGGCATACGCGACGGGCAGCAGGTCCGGACCTTCAACGACCGTGGCGCCTTTCTGGCCACCGCCCGCGTCTCCCCGGCCGCGCGCCCCGGGGTGGTGGTGGGCCTCTCGATCTGGTGGCCGAAGATGTGCCCCGGCGGCCGCAACGCCAATGCCGTCACGGGTCAGGAGCTGACGGACTTGGGGGAGGGAGCCACCTTCTACGACGCGCTGGTAGAGGTCGCACCCGCTTGAGAACCCTTGCCCCGAACAGAATCCCCCGCCTCCTCTACGCCGCGTCCGAGACCGACGCCGACATCCTCTATCCCACCGGCTTCTTCGCCCCCGACCCCTTCCTTTTCATCGAGGTCGGGAAGCGGCGGATCCTGGTCATGAGCGACCTGGAGATGGACCGGGCCCGGCGTCAAGCCACCGTGGACCGCGTGCTCTCCTGGTCGGCCATCGCCAAGCCCCTGGAGGCGGCCACCAAGAGAGCGGGCCCCGCCGACGTCATCGCGGCCGCCCTGCGCCGGCTCGGGGTCCGCCGCGTGCAGGTGCCGCGGAGCTTCTCCCTGGGATTGGCGATCGAGCTGGACGCGCGCGGCATCCGCCTGGAGATGGGGCCGGACCCCTTCTGGCCGGAGCGCGCGGTCAAGAGTCCGCGCGAGGTGCGGGCCATCCAGGCCGCACTGCGCGCGGCGGAGGCGGGGCTCCTGGCCGGGATCGCCGCCCTCCAGGCTTGCCGCATCCGGAGCGGCTACCTGCGGCGGGACGGCCGCCGCTTCACCGCCGAAGACCTGCGGGCGGCCGTCAATACCCGGATCATGGCCGAGGGCTGCCTCCCCTCCCACACCATCTGCGCTCCCGGCGACCAGGCGGTCGACCCCCACGAGGAGGGCCGGGGGCCGATCCGCGCCCACAGCCCGATCGTGATGGACATCTTCCCGCGCTCCGAGAGCACGGGTTACTACGGCGACCTCACGCGCACGGTCGTGCGCGGCCGGGCCAGCCACCGATTGCACGAGCTTTACGCGGTGGTCCACGAGGGCGTCCGCCTCGGCCACCGGCTGGTCAAGCACGGGGCCGAGGGCCTCGAGATCCACCGCCGCATCCAGGCCCTCTTCGACCGCCAGGGCTACCCTACGGGCGTGAAGGCCGGGCGCATGCAAGGCTTCTTCCACGGCACCGGCCACGGCCTGGGCTTGGAGATCCACGAACCCCCCTCCATCGGCAAGCGGCCCTCCACCCTGCGCGCCGGGCACGTCGTGACCGTAGAGCCCGGCCTCTACTACCTCGGCCTGGGCGGCGTGCGCCTGGAGGACGTGGCCCTGGTCACCCGGAAGGGCTCCCGCAACCTGACCCGCGTCCCCAAGCAGCTCGAGATCTGATGCTCAACCCGTCGCGAAAGGAGGAGCCGTGCTCACGACCCGGACCGGCGTGCTTGTTATCTGTGCCTCTCTCATGACCTCCGGGGCCGCCCTGGCCGCGAGCGCGACCCCGGTGCCTCAGGACGCTGCCCAACTCGAGGCCATGGCCGCCCGCTTCGCTCCCGTGGACATTGGGGCCGACCTGCGGGCGCTGCCTGCGAACGAGCGGCAGGCCCTGGCCCGGCTCATCGAGGCGGCCCGGATCGTCGACGCGCTCTTCCTGCGGCAGTCCTGGGCGGGCAATGAGTCCCTCCTCCTGGAGCTCATCGGCGACGCCTCCCCCCGGGGCCGCGCCCGCCTGCACTACTTCCTGATCAACAAGGGCCCTTGGTCGCGGCTCGACCTTGATGCCCCCTTCATCCCGGGGGTGCCCGCCAAGCCGGGGGGCGCCAACTTCTACCCCGCGGGGGCGACCCGGGACGAGGTCGAGGCCTGGCACCGGACGCTCACGGAGGCGGGGCGGGCCCGGGCCACCGGCTTCTTCACCACCGTGCGGCGGGGACCCGACGGGACCTTCATCGCCGTGCCTTACAGCCAGGAGTACCAGGGCGAGCTGGCTCTGCTCGCCGCCCTCCTCCGGGACGCCGCCCAGCTCACGACCCAGCCCACCCTCAAGAGGTTCCTCTCCAAGCGGGCAGACGCCCTTCTCGACAACGACTACCAGGCCAGCGACGTGGCCTGGCTGGAGCTGGACTCGAGCATCGAGCCCACCATAGGGCCCTACGAGGTCTACGAGGACGAGTGGTTCAACGCCAAGGCCGCTTTCGAAGCCTTCATCACCGTCCGCGACGAGGCGGAGACGGCCAAGCTGAAGCGCTTCGCGGGTGAGTTGCAGTGGCTGGAGGACCACCTCCCCATCGACCCCGCCCTGCGGAACCCCAAGCTGGGCGCCCTGGCCCCCATCCGTGTGGTGGACGTGATCTTCTCCGCCGGAGACGGCAACCGGGGCGTGCAGACCGCCGCCTTCAACCTGCCCAACGACGAGCGCACGGTGGCGGAGAAGGGAAGCAAGCGGGTGATGCTCCGGAACATCCAGGAGGCCAAGTTTCGGAGGGTCCTCGTTCCCGTCTCCCAGGTGGCCCTCGCCCCCGCCGACCACGCCAGCCTCTCCTTCGAGGCCTTCTTCACCCATATCCTGATGCATGAGCTCATGCACGGCCTGGGCCCCCACAACATCACGGTCGGCGGCCGCGCCACCACCGTGCGCCAGGAACTGAAGGACACCTACAGCAGCCTGGAGGAGGCCAAGGCCGACATCTCCGGCCTCTGGGCCCTCCAGCAGCTCGTGGACAAGGGCGTGATCGACAAGTCCATCGAGAAGGGGCTCTACACCACTTTCCTGGCCTCCGCCTTCCGCTCCATCCGCTTCGGCCTCAGCGAGGCCCACGGCAAGGGCATCGCCCTCCAGCTCAACTACCTTCTGGACCACGGCTCCTTCAAGGTCGCCGCGGACGGGACCTTCACCGTCGATCCGGCGCGGATCAAGGAGGGCGTGGCCGCTCTCACCCGCGAGATCATGACCCTCCAGGCCCGGGGGGACTCCGCGCGCGCCCGGGACATGCTGGCCCGCTTGGCGGTCGTGCGCCCGCCGGTGCAGCAGGTCCTCGACCGCTTGCGGGCGGTACCCGTGGACGTGGAGCCACGCTTCGTGACCGCGGAGGAGCTGACCCAGCGCTGAGACCGCGCTAGAGGCCGCTCGCCTCCAGGAAGCCCGTGACCTCGGTCCAATAGCCGGGGGCGAAGACCGCGCCCGCATGGGGAGCCCCCGGCGCCACCCAGAGCCGCTTGGGGCCGGGGTGGGCATCGAATACCCGGCGCACGACCGCTTCCGGCATCCGCGGGTCCGCTCCATCCACGATTGCGAGCAGGGGTGCCCGCACGAGGCGGGCGGCCGCCACCGCGTCCACGTCGTCCGCCCGGAAGCCGGCGCGCCACTCTGCCACCCAGATGGACATGGGGATGAGCGGGAGCCAGGGCGGCAGCCCGTACAGGAGCCGCGCGTGGTGGGCGACAGAGGCGCGGTAGGTGTCGAAGGGGGCCTCCGCAACCACGGCCCGGACGTCCGCCTCCTGCGCGGCCGCCCGTAGGACCGCCACCGCGCCCATAGACACGCCGAAGAGCACGGTGCCGGAGCCGGCCCGGC
>DATMQU010000359.1:0-2118 GCA_035566715.1 Vicinamibacteria bacterium | reverse complement strand
TTGTCTCCGTCGGGGTCCTTCTGGAGCTGGTTAGGGCAGGTGGGGCGCAGCTCGAGAACCTCCTGTTGGAAGTTCCAGGTGATGCCGGCGTCATCGGAAGAGGCGGCTACCACGGCCTCGTTGGTGTCCTTCGGGCGGTAGTCAAAGTAGCCCTGGAGGTGACGGCCATGGCCGTTGATGAACGGGAAGTAGTAGGGCTGCATGCGCTCGATCGAGGGGTTGGGGACCTGCTTGCCGTTCGCATCGCAGTAGCCTGCGGACTTCAATCCCACGGCAGCGCCGGACTGTTCGAGCGTCCAGGGGCCGCCGCTCACATAGGTTTCCGTCGGGGTGCCGTTGCGCGTCCAGCGCACGTGGTCCTGCTGGGCCCAGGAAGCGGGAGCCATGAGGATCAGGGGAACGAGGGCAGCGGCGGGGAATGGTACCTTCTTCATGGAATCATCCTTTCCGATTGTGCGAGATGCTCTGGCAACGGTCCGTCCGTCCCAGAGTGGGGAGAGTCTTTCTGGGCCGAGTGACAGCCAGGTGACAAGGCGGTCCCTTCCCCACGACATTCGGGGGGATCGAACCCGGTGTGTGATCCGCCTCTCTCCAAGCGGCGATAGCACGCCCGTGAGTGTCACTCGCCGGGTCGTGCCGGTGAGGGGGAGGGCCCTGCTGCGGAGGAGGTCTTAGGGCGAGGTTCCGCCGACCTCGGGGAGACGCGGCGTCGCTCGAGGCCGCAGGCGCACGAACAGGAAGTCGCGGTCCGGGCTGGAAAAGGCCTCCCCCCGTCCCCCGGCCGCCAGGGCCAGCCGCAGCGCCTCCCCCCCGTCCTCGTAGGCCTTTCGGTTCAGGATGAGGCCCGCGAAGCCGAAGCCCTCCAGCTCGCTGGCCATCTGCTCCGGCGGGAGCTCCTCCAGGCGGCGCTGCCACTCCTCCCGCGGCCGCCCCTTGTCGGAGCCGTAGCTGAAGCGCAGGCGGTCGGCAAAGAGATAAAGGCGGAGGTGCTCGTAATCGAGGGCCTTGCGGACCCGAGTCCCCTCCGGGTAGTCGACGACCGGGAGCATGAAGACCATGGCTCCCGAGGGCAGTAAGGCCTCCAGGGACTGCACGAAGGCCCGGTCCGAGTCGATCGTCCGCCGAGCCTCCGTCACCTGCGCGGCCGGGCTCCCGGGGGGGCGCTGATCGAGAAGGGCCAGGCCCGTGGCCACGACGGCCGCGAGCACGCTCAAGCTCCGGCGGCGCGCGAAGGGCGCCCGCGAGAGGCGGCCCACCGACCACAGGAGGACGAGGGCCAAGATCCAAACGCTGTAGCGGTTGGTGGCCCGGAACCAGACGAAGCCGAGGGTGCCCAGGAGGCCGTTGAGGCCCCCCACCACGGAGTAGGCGAAGATCCAAGCCACGGCGAGGAGGGCGGGGGGCATGTAACCCCTCTTCCGCTGCAGGTAGCCGCGGAAGGTGGTGAGGCACATCGCGAGAAGCCCCAGCAGGCCGAGAAGGCCCAGGTAGGCCGAGCCCATCTCGCCCCGGTAGAGGGCTCCCTGCGCGTAGGCGGCGGCGAGGGGGTCGGGGAGAAGGCCCCATCCGGGGGCGGGCAGCAGGAGCTCGAGGGGCTTCAAGGCGTAGCGCTCCAGGTTCCCGTAGGGCCGGAGCAGGTTCGGCAGGCCAGGTCCGTGGGCGACCCGGTAGGCGAGCATGTTGACGTTGTCGAGAAGGACGGTCCCCCCGAGCGCGAGGAGGAGCAGCCAGGGGCCGAGGGCGAGGCTCCGTCTCCTTCCCCGCAGGAAGGGGGCCAGGCCGGCGAGGGCGAGAAACTGGGCGAGGAGGCCGGCGTAGTAGATGTTGTGGAGCCCGGCCAGCACCACCACGAGAAGGCCGATCCAGAACCGTCGGGAGAGGAAGGGGATCCCCCGCGGGCTGAAGCCCCAGCTCACGAGGAGGATCCCGAGGGGGATGGGCCAGCAGTAGGTGAGGGTGAGGTGGTCGAGCCCGCGGTAGAAGAGGAAGGGCGAGAAGGCAAACACCGCCGCCCCCGCCAGGGCCCACTCCGGGCGGGCCCTAAAGTAGCGGGCCACGCCGTAAAAGGAGCAGCCCGCCAGCACGTGGGCGAGAAGCAGGACGAGGTTTGAGGCGGCG
>DATMQU010000358.1:0-14140 GCA_035566715.1 Vicinamibacteria bacterium | reverse complement strand
GATTCCGGTCCGCGCGCGCACGGGATGGCTCGCCGCGGAGAGGGTCACGGCGAGGACGCAGATGGACAGCACGGGGGCGAGGCGCAATCTCACGGGGGTTCCTCCTTTTCCCAGACGGGCGAGGCTATCACCATCCCGACCCGGCCCGGAAGCCCCGGGGGGTGATACCCTGCCCGCCGGAGGTGAACCCGTGCTCACGATCGCCCTCGGCCTGGCCGCCGCCCTCGCCGCTCCCCCCGCCGAGCCCCGCACCCTGCGCCTGGACTACGTCCATAGCGGCGGGGCCACCGAAGAGCGCTTCGCCCTCGACGGCTGGGTCCGGGAGGGGCCGTGGCCGGGACGGCCCGACCGCGCGATCGACGACACCAACCTCGGCCCCTACTTCTTCGAGGTCGTGGACCGTGCCCAGAACCGCGTGCTCTACTCCCGCGGGTTCGCCAACATCTTCGGGGAGTGGGAGACCACCCCCGAGGCCAAGGACATAGCGCGCGCCTTCCACGAGTCGCTGCGATTCCCGGAGCCGGCCGCTCCCGCACAGGTCGTGGTCAAGAAGCGGGGAAGAAACGGAGCCTTCCGCGAGGTCTGGTCCGTGCTCGTGGACCCCCAGAGCCCCGCCATCGACTCCAGCCCCCCCTCCCCGGGGGCGAAGGTGTGGACGGTCATGAAGAACGGCGAGCCCCGGGACAAGGTGGATCTGCTCCTGATGGGTGACGGGTACACGGCGGGGGAGATGGAGAAGTGGCACCGGGACGCCCGGCGGATGGCGGACCTCCTTTTCGCGGTGTCCCCCTTCAAGGAGCGCCGCCAGGACTTCAACGTCTGGGCGGTGGACACCCCTTCCGACGAGAGCGGGGTGGCGCGACCCTCGGACGGCGTGCACCGCCGATCCGCCCTCCGCGCGGGCTACGATGCCTTCGGCTCCGAGCGCTACGTGCTCACCTTCGACAACAAGAGGGTGCGGGAGGCGGCGGCGGCCGCCCCCTACGAGTTCGTGGAGATCCTGGTGAACGACCGCAAATACGGGGGGGGCGGGATCTTCAACCTCTACGCCACCGCGGCCGCGGACAGCGCCTGGACCCCCTACGTGTTCGTGCACGAGTTCGGCCACCATTTCGCGGGCCTGGCCGACGAGTACTTCACCTCGGACGTGGCTTACGGGCCCGCGAGCGAGCGGCCCGAGCCCTGGGAGCCCAACGCCACCGCCAATCCCCAGGCCGCAAAGTGGAAGGAGCTGCTCACCGCCGGGACCCCCCTGCCCACCCCCTGGGAGAAAGAGGCCTTCGAGGCGGTCGAGAAGGAGATCCAGGGCCGGCGGCGCGAAATCCGGGCCCGGCACCGGCCGGAGGAGGAGATGGACGCTCTCTTCCGCGAGGAGCGCGAGCGGGTGGGGAAGATCCTCGCCGCCGGGCCCCACCCGGCCGGGGTGGGAGCGTTCGAGGGCGCGCTCTACGAGGCCAAGGGCTACTACCGGCCCCAGGCCGACTGCATCATGTTCACGCGCAGCCAGGAGTTTTGCGCGGTCTGCCGGCGGGCCATCGAGCGCGTGATCGACCTCTACGCCCGCCCCCCGGGCCCTCGCTGAGTTGGTCGGGCGGGGGAGGGTCGGTGTAGACTGCCCGCTCATGGTCCGTGGCCCCATCTCGCTCGTCGCGCTTCTGGCCCTCGTTCCCGCCGCGCGGGCGGGCGAGGTCCCCGGTGCCGTCGTCGTCCTGGATGTGGCCGGCGCCGCGCCCGAGGGCCCGGCGGCGGGCGCCAACCCCCCGCGCTTCGTGCTCTTCGAGGACGGCCAGGTGTTCGTGGGAGGGACGCAGAGGCTGGCCACGGGCCGCCTCGAGCGCGAGGAGGTGAAGGAGCTGGAGAAGCGGATCGCCCGCGTGCGCAAGATTCCCGGGCTCGGCTCCCAGGTCTCCTTCGGCGCGTCCGCGTCCCCCCGCTACCACCTTCGCCTCGGCAAGGAAAAACCCATGGACATCCTGGCCACCGGGGATCCCGCGTCCGCTCCCCCCGGCCTGCGGCCCCTGGCCTCCCTCGTCCAGGATCTGGCCGCCTTCGCGCACGACAGCCTGCGCGCCTACGAGCCCGCCGCCTACGCGCTTTGGGCGCGGGAAGGGGCGCTCATCGGCGGCTGCCGGAGCTGGGGCTTTGCCGTGCCCCTTTCGGAAGCCCTGGCGGGGCCGAGGAGCGTGCCCGCGGCCGCCGCCGCCGACTGGCCCACGGGCGGCGCTCCCGCCTCGGTCTGCGCGGGGGAGAAGCAGTATGTCGTGACCCTGCGCCCCTTGCTGCCAGGCGAGAAACCCTAGCCGGGATCAGAAACCGTTGTAGACTGGTCGGGGAGGCCCCGCGCCTTGCTCGACTTGCTCCTCGTGGCGCTCGCGACGGTGGCGGCGCCCCCGGCCCCGATGACCAAGGACCAGGCTCTCGTGCTGGCCAAGCAGACGCTGCACTCGTCCGCCGAAGGCGCGATCGAGGTGGTGGCGGTCACGGAGATGGAGTGGCCCGACCTGGGCCTGGGTTGCCCCGAGAAGGGGGAGGCGCACTCGCCCGATCCCACCCCCGGGTTCCGGGTCCTTCTGAAAGCCGGCGGCCGGATCTACCGCGTCCACGTGGGGGCCGGCCGGGCCCTTCTTTGCGGGGCCGGTCTGGGCGCGGCCGCCGGGCTCAAGGCGGACGAGCCGGGTGGAGGCTTCGGGGAGCACGAGGCCGCGGTCAGCCCCGATCCCCAGGACCCCGCGGGCCAGAAGCTGGTGACGCAGGCGAAGGAGGGTCTCGCCCGCCAGCTGTCGATCCCGCTTTCCGCGATCTCCCTCTTGAAGTTCAAGGAGGTGGTCTGGCCGGACAGCAGCCTGGGCTGCCCGCGGCCGGGCCTCATCTACACCCAGGTCCTCCAGCCCGGCTTCCTGATACGCCTCTCCGCGCGCGGCCGCGCCTACGAGTTTCACGCAGGAGCGAAGGGCGCCCCCTTCCTCTGCTCCGAGCCGCGGGTCCCTTAACGCTCGAAAAAAACGGCGGGCCGGATCGAGTCCGGCCCGCCGCGGACGGCGCCCGCCCCTCGGTGCGCGAGGGGCGCTCCTGTCACTTCGTGACGGCGCCCGTGACGCAGGCGGTCGAGGTCCCAAAGAAGATGCTGCCCGTCATCTCCGCGCAGTTCGTCCAGGCGCCTTCTTCGCCGGCGCGGGCGGTGAAGGACACGGTCTTGGTCTCGCCGGGGGCGCCGGGGGTGCTCGTGATCCGGACCTGGGTGCTGCTCGCCACGGGGAGCGTGCCCGTGCCGTTGGAGTAGAAGTTGGCGCCCCGGTTGCCGAACTTGTTCTCTGCCCCCACGGTGAGGAATCCGCCCTCGCCCGACGTCAGCTGGGGTCCGTAGACGAAGCTGATGTCCTCCACCCCATTGACGCCGATCCACACCTGGAACGAGTTCCTCTGGGCGTTGCTGCTGAAGTTCGGCACCTTGTCCCACTCGAAGACAACCCAACTTTGTACTCCGTTGCTCAGGCTTATCGCCCGCATGGCGCCCCCCCGGGCGGGGGTGGCGTCGAGGTCGGTCCAGAAAGGCGCAAGGACGTTGTTGGGGGGAGCGGGGTCGGGGAAGTGCTGGTTGACGAAGCGGACGTCGCTCGCGGTCCCCCCGCCCACGACCAGATAGCCGTTGCTGACCATGCCGATCTGGGTATACGTGTCGCCGGCATATCGGAACGCGGGCAGGGAGAAATTCGCGATCGTCTCGTCGCCCATGCCGGGAATGGGCGCGACGCCGAAAAGGCTCAAGGGCAGGTACCCGCCGGCGGGGGAGTCGCTGGCCGGCGACGCGTGGACGTCGGGCGGGGTTGCCCCGGCCAGGGTGCCGTCGAAAGCGAGCCGATGGGAACCGTGGGCTACGGCCCCGGTTAGGCTCACCAGAGAAAGCCGCTCGGGCAGGCGGTCCTGGAGGTGGACCGAGGCCTGGTCGAACGTGGTGTTGGTGGCGGTGATGGTGCAGGTGGTGGTGCCCTGCTCAGCGAGTGTCGTCGCGTCACAGGACTGGGCGAACGTGACCACGGCCTGCCGGCGGTCGAAGGTGATCGGGAAATGCAACTTCCGGCAGCGGTTGTCGCGGTCGTCATGACGGTCGCCGTCGTCGTGTCGATCCCCGTCGTCGCGTCGGTCGCCCTCGTCATTGCCCTCGCGGTGGCCGTCCCGGTGGCCTTCACGGTCGTCCTCGCGGCCGCCGCAGCCATTCTCCAGGAAGAGGGTGGCGTGGCGGACCGCTCCCAGGGGCACCGCCCGCGCGTCCACCGTGATGTCGAACGTGGCGTGGCCGCGCGCGGGCACCATGAGCGCCTCCGGCACCCGGACCGTGACGTCGGCGGGGGCGTCCACGCTCAGGAACCAAAGGCTGTGGTGCCGGAGATCGCTGAACACCGTCCGCGGCACCGTCACCCGGCCCGGCATGACGGGCACGTACAGGCTGGGGTAGTTCACGACCGAGAGGTTGCTCTGGAAGGTCACGAAGTCCTGGGCGGGGGCGTCGAAGGTGAGGCCGGGCTGGCCCGCGTTCCGAAGGTCGATGCGGCCGGAGCCGAGGTCGAAGGAGTCGGCGGGCGTTATGCCGTCTCCTTTGACCAGGCCCGCGGTCAGGGCGGTGGTCATGATCGCGGACTTGATCTGGCCCGGTGTCCAGTGGGGGTGGAGCTGTTTCAGGAGGGCGGCCGTGCCCGCGACGTGGGGGGTGGCCATGGAGGTCCCGCTGATGATCTGGAAGAGCTCGCCGCTGGGGGCCCCGCCGACCGCGGCCGGCTTCGGCGTCTGGCCGGCCAGGATGTTCACGCCGGGCGCGGTCACATCCGGCTTGCTGACGCCCAGGGTTTGGTTGGGACCGCCCCGGGAGCTGAAGTCGGCGACGACGTCCCCCTGGCCGGTCAAGCTGGACGCGCCTCCGGAGAAGGTGCCGGCGTTGTTCGTGTGGGAGCCCAAGAAGGCGAGGAGGGCCGCACCCTGCGCGCTGCTAATGTGGACGGCGGGCAGGAAATGGACATCGGCGTCGGTATCGTCGGGGGTCGGGGTGTTGTAGAGGATCATCCCCGCCGCGCCGCCCTGGAGTACGTTGAAGCCCTTCGCCACCCGGGCGTTGATGCCCCGTTGGCAGACCACGATCTTGCCGGTCAAGCTCCCGGGGGCGGCGGGACTCAAGCAAAGCGCGTTCGAGTAGGGGGGGGCGGAGGCGAGGACGACGGGGGCGGCGGACGTGATCGGGCCCATGACGGAGGCCCCGGTCACCGTGAGGGACCCGGTGCCGTCGGAGTTGATCGTAGCCGAGCCCTGGAAGACGCGGTCGGTGGTGCTGGCGGCCACGGTCGTGACCCAGGGCCCGCGGTGGTCGACGGTGTCCGCGCCCGGCCCGCTATTGCCGCCCGCCGCGGACACGAACACCCCCGCGCGATAGGCGTCCAGGAAGGCGAGCTCGACCACGTCCGAGTACGGGCTCTGGCCGCCGCCGATGGAAAAGCTGATGATGTCGACACCGTCCGCGATGGCCTGTTCGATGGCGGCCGCGGAGTCGGAGTTGAAGCAAAGGCCTGCCCCCGTGGAATCGGTGAAGCAGACCTTGTAGACGGCCACGTGGGCCCGGGGCGCGATGCCCGAGACGTGGGCCAAGGTCGGTCCGCCGAACCCGGCCGCCACCCCCGCGTCGCCGGCGGCGGTGGTGGTGGTGTGGGTGCCGTGGCCGTTGTTGTCGCGGGCGGAGCGGAACTCGCCGGGGAGGGGCACCATTCCCGAGTGGTCGAAGGTGGCCATGAACCGCCGGGCCCCGATCAGCTTGTGGTTGCACGCGAAGGAAGGGTCGTTGGGGTTGGCGGACCCGAACTGGCAGGTCGTTCCGTGCCACTTCGCGGGCGGGGCCGGGTAGGTGCCGTCGTCGGCCAGGGAGGGGTGCTCGGGCCAGACCCCGGTGTCGATCATGCCCACGATCACGCCCTCGCCGGCGCGGCCCGGGCCGCCCACCTGTCCCCAGAGGGTGGGGGCCCCGATGAAGGCGGGGCTCCGGTCCGTGCTGAGCGGCACCGCCTCGTCCTCGTATATGGCCTGGACCCCGGGCAGGAGGCCCAGGTCCTTGACGTATTGCCTCGGCACGGTCACGGCCACGCCGCCCAGGACCTTGCGGAAGCGATGGGTGATGCGGGCGTTGGGGATGGACTGGTTGACGTTCGCCTCGAACTCCTGCTCTTTGGCGATCAGGTGCCGTTCATAGGCGCGGGCGGCGTCGGACTCGAAGTCCAGGCGGGTCGCGCCCGTCACCTGGGGGCTGGTGGCGGCTAGCCCGGGGATGCCCCCCTGGTAGGCGGCCACCGAGTCGGCCTCGAACTTCACGATCACCCTGGCCATGACCTCGTCCGTGCTGCGGACTTTGACTCCGGGGAGGGCGTAGACGGAAAGCGGCTCCAGCGGAGTCGCCGTGAAATCATCGGCCCCTCCCGTCGCAGGCAGGGCGAGAAGGGCCGCGAGAACAAAGGGCCCGGGAAGGGCGGAGGCGTACCTTTTCATCGCAATGGGCTCCTTGGATCGGGTTCTGGGCGCGCTCCGGGCGCGCCCCGGATGTGCCCCGGGCGGGCTCTCAGTCAGGTCTGCCGCAGCGTGACGGCAAAAGGTCATAACCGCGAGGGAACTCTTATGCTCGACGGGACAGCCTCGGAAGTCAAGCGCTGCCGGCGGTGCCGCCAACGTGCGCATCGCCCAGGTAGACACTTCTTGGTTTCCAGAGTGAACGGATTGCACCCGCCGACAGGGGTCGGGGTCAAGTCCCCGGGGTCCTTGACGCCCTCCCCCCAAGGCCTCCACCCGTGCTATAGTGTCGTTCGGAGGAGACGATGACCGATCCGCGGCGGGCGGGCCGCCCGTGAGGCACGGCCCGCGACACCCGCGGCGCCATCGACACCCCCATCGACACGACCGGCCCAACGGACCCCATCCGCAGAACCAGGGGCCGAGAGGGCCGAGGGACCCCCGACAAGCTCCGATCCCCCTGACCGGCCCGACGGCGCCGGTCGGCGGAGTGGCCGAACTCACGGAGGGAGTCGGCGGGTTCTTGAGGCAGGCCGCCCAGAACTACCTGTCGCATCGCGACGACGTTGTGGTTCCGGCGCAGATCGCCCGGGACTACGGTTTGCGCGACGGCACGGAGATCGAGGGCCTGGTTCGTGACGGGGGCAACGGGCGCCGCACCCTAGTTGAGGTCCAAAAGGCAGGGGGAATGCCCCCCGAGCAGTACCGTGCCCTGCCCCATTTCCAGGACCTCGTATCCGTGAACCCCCACGAGGCCTTCCACCTCGCCGCCGAGCAGGCAGAGACCAGCCTGCGCATCATCGACCTCATCGCGCCCATCGGCCGCGGCCAGCGGGGCCTCATCGTGTCCCCCCCCAAGGCGGGCAAGACCACGCTCCTCGAGCATCTGGGGCAGGCCATCGCCAAACACCACCCCGAGGTCCACCTCATCCTGCTCCTCATCGACGAGCGGCCCGAAGAGGTCACGCACTTCCGCCGGGCCGTGAAGGCGGAGGTGCTGGCCAGCTCCTCCGACTCCGCCTCCGACGCCCACATCAAGCTGGCCCGCCTGGCCATGGAGCGGGCGAAGCGGCTGGTGGAGGCGGGGCGCCACGTGGTGATCCTCCTAGACAGCCTGACCCGCCTGGGCCGGGCCAGCAACCGCGAGATCGGGCCCGGCGGCCGGACCATGAGCGGCGGCGTGGACAACCGCGCCCTGCAGTTCCCCCGGCAGTTTTTCGGGGCTGCCCGCAACTGCGAAGGCAGCGGCAGCCTCACCATCCTGGCCACCGCCCTCATCGACACCGGGAGCCGGATGGACGAGGTCATCTTCCAGGAGTTCAAGGGGACGGGGAACATGGAGCTGATCCTGGACCGCGCCATCGCGGACCGGCGGATCTTCCCCGCCGTGGACGTGCTCAAGTCCGGCACCCGCCGCGAGGAGTTGCTCTGCTCCCCGGAGGAGCTGAAGCAGCGGCACCTGCTCCGCCGCGCCCTCGCCGATCTCTCCACCATCGAGGCCGCCCAGTTCCTGATCGACAAGATCCAGAAGACGCCCTCCAACGCGGCCTTCCTGGGCACGCTCGTGGCCCCCGCTCCTGTCCGCCGTTTCCGCTGAGGTCCCCCAGGGAGGCCCGTCATGCTGGTCGAGCACCACGGTTGGCATTCGCCCTGCTTGGGCCAGGAGATGGGGATCCAAGTCTACGGGCACTACGGGGCTCCCCTCCTCGTCTTCCCGACCAGCGGGGGAGACGAGCACGAGTACGCGGGCCAGGGGATGATTGCTGCCCTCGCCCACCACATCGACGCCGGACGCGTGAAGTTCTTCTGCGTGAACAGCGTCAACAACGACTCCTGGTACAACAAGCAGGCCCACCCCCGGCACCGGAGCTACCGCCAGGCCCTATACGACGCCTACGTCGCGAGCGAGGTGGTGCCCTTCATCTACGATCACTGCCGGACCGCGGGCCTTCCCATCACCACCCCCGGGACCTCCTTCGGCGCCTACCACGCGGCCAACAGCCTCTTCAAGCACCCGGATCTGTTCCGGCGGTGCCTGGCCCTCTCCGGCGTCTACGACCTGCGCCGGTTCATGGACGGGGACTACGACGATAACTTCTACTTCAACAACCCCGTGGACTACCTGGCCAGCCTCTCCGACCCCTGGTACCTCCAGCAGCTCAGCCAGGACGACATCCACTTGGTCACGGGGACGGGGCCTTTCGAGGACTCCGGCCCCACCTACCGGCTCTCGGAGGTGCTCAGGGGGCGGGGCATCAACCATAGCCTGGACGACTGGGGGGCCGAGGGCGGGCACGACTGGCCCTTCTGGAAGCGGCAGATGAACGAGTACATCGGGAGGCTTTACTAAGGCCGGTCGGCGTTCGCCGGCGGGGAGCGGTCGTTCGCCGAAAACCACGGACCCGCCGGACGCGGGCTGCGTAGAGTCGAGGAGAGATCTAACGTGGCGGACCTCAAGGGCGACCTCGCGTCTCTGAAGATCGACCGGGAGAGGCCGGCCGTCAGTCCCTGGCGGTGGCCCCTCCTGCTCTTCATTCCCGTCATCCTCGGCCTGGGCGTGCTCTACGCGTTCCGGGCCCGCCAGGCCTTTTCCGCTCCCGAGGTGGAGACGGTCCGGCCCACGGTCGTGCGCAGCGGGGAGGCGAGCCCGGGGGCGCCCGTCCTCACCGCCTCCGGCTACGTGGTGGCGCGGCGGAAAGCGGTGGTCTCGGCCAAGATCCAGGGCCGGCTGGCCGAGCTCAAGGTCGAAGAGGGGAGCCGGGTGCGGGAGGGCGAGGTGATCGCGCGCCTGGAGAGCGAAGACTACGCCGCCCAGATCGAACGGGCGCGAGCCGCCCTCCAGCACGCGGAGGCGGACCTGGCCGAGAACCAGCGCCAGCTCCGGCTCTCCGAGAAGCTCGCCCGCGACCTCGTGGTGTCCGAGGACACCCTGGAGGCAAACCGCAGCCGGGTGCGCCTGGCGGAGGCGGCCTTGAGCCAGGCCAAGGCCGACCTGTCCTACGCCGAAGCCACCTTTCAGTTCACGCAGATCCGCGCCCCCTTCACGGGGGTGGTGGTGAAGAAGATGGCGGAGGTGGGGGAGAGCGTGGCCCCCATCCCGCCCGGGGTGAACATCTCCACCGCCTCCGGGGCCATCGTGGCCCTGGCCGACCTGGACACCCTGGAGGTGGAAGCCGACGTGAGCGAATCCAACGTGGCCAAGCTGGGCGCCAACCAGCCGGCGGAGGTCACGGTGGAGGCCTTTCCCGAGCGGCGCTACAAGGCCGTGCTGCGGCAGGTGATCCCCACCGCGGACCGGACCAAGGCCACCGTGCAGGTGAAGGTCACGATCCTGGACAAGGACAAGGACCTGAAGCCGGAGATGAGCGCCAAGGCGACGTTCCTGGAGCCGACCAAGCCGAGAACGGCGTCGGAGCCGGCGGAGGCGGTCATCACCATCCCCAAGGAGGCGGTGGCGAGCCGGGACGGCAAGACCCTTGTGTTCGAGGTGCGGCAGGGGAAGGTCCGGGCGCAGGCGGTCGTGGTGGGGCTCGAGCGCCAGGGCCAGGTCGTGGTCCGCGAGGGCCTGGCCGGAGGGGAGACGCTGGTCGCCCGTCCCCCGGAGGCGATGAAAGATGGCGATGCGGTGAGGGTGAAGGGATGAGCACAGAACCGGTCTCGGCTTCGGAGCCGATGGTCAACGTGCAGCAGGTGGTGAAGGTCTACCACCGGGACAGCCTGGAGATCCCGGTCCTGAACGGAATCGACATTCGGGTGCCGGGGGGAGATTTCGTGGCCCTCATGGGCCCCTCGGGATCGGGCAAGACCACGCTCCTGAACCTGATCGCGGGCATCGACCGACCCACCTCGGGCAAGGTCCTGGTGGCCGGCACCGACGTGACCCAGCTCTCGGAGAGCGCGCTCGCCGCCTGGCGCAGCCGCAACGTGGGCTTCATCTTCCAGTTCTACAACCTGATCCCAGTCCTGAGCGCGCTCGAGAACGTGGAGCTTCCCCTGCTCCTGACCCACCTCCCCAAGGCGGAGAGGCGGGAGCGGGCCCTGACCGCGCTCAAGGTGGTGGGGCTGGCCGACCGCGCCCACCACTACCCGCGCCAGCTCTCGGGCGGCCAGGAGCAGCGGGTGGCCATCGCGCGCGCCATCGTGGCCGACCCCAAGGTGCTGGTGGCGGACGAGCCCACCGGGGACCTGGACGCCAAGAGTGCGCACGAGATCCTGGACCTGATGCAGAGCCTGAACAAGGACTTCAAGAAGACGATCGTGATGGTGACCCACGACCCGCGGGCGGCGGAGCGGGCCCATGTCCAGCACCATCTCGAGAAGGGCGTGCTCAGAAAGGATTGAGGCGGCCATGAAGTTCTTGCCTTTCGTGCTCAAGCACCTGCGGCGGAACTGGATCCGCACCCTGTCGACGGTGATCGCCATGTCGGTCTGCATCTTCCTCTTCTGTACGCTGCAGACGGTGCTGGCCTCCATCAACGGTATGCTCGAGAGCACGAGCGCCAGCCGGCTCGTCACGCGCCACGCGGTGAGCCTGGTCTTCAACCTCCCGCTCTCCTACGAGCAGCGCATCGCCGGCGTGCCCGGGGTCAAGCGGGTGGCGGTCTCCTCCTGGTTCGGGGGCTCGCTGCCCGCCAAGAAGGAAGGCAAGGCCGACGAGGGCTCCGACACCACCACCGACTGGAGCAACTTCTTCCCCAACATGGCGGTGGAAGCGGAGCCCTACTTCCAGATGTACCCGGAGTTCCTGATCCCGCCCGATCAGTACCAGGCCTTCCAGCAGGACCTGCAGGGCTGCGTGATCGGGCGCAAGCTGGCGACCAAGTTCGGCTGGAAGATCGGCGACCACTTCTTTCTGGAGAGCTTCATTCCGCCCTACCGGAAGAAGAGCGGCCCCTTCGAGTTCGTGGTGCGCGCCATCTTCGACACCGACGCCGCCCACCCCAATACCGACTCCAACCTGATGCTCTTCCACTTCAAGTACCTCTACGAGGGCACGGGACAGCAGTTGGGGGCCGGCACCTACAGCATCGAGATCAACGATCCCAACCAGGCGGGCGCGGTGAGCAAGGCCATCGACGCCACCTTCGAGAACAGCGACAACCAGACCCACACCGAGACCGAGCAGGCCTTCGCGGCCAGCTTCGTGGCCATGGCCGGCAACCTGGCCTTCCTCCTCAACAGCATCGGCCTGGCCGTGAGCTTCACCATCCTCCTCGTCACCGCCAACACCATGAGCATGGCCGTGCGCGAGCGGCGCACGGAGATCGCCGTCCTCAAGACTCTGGGCTTCTCCAGCCTCCAGGTGCTGGGGCTGGTCGTGGCGGAAGCGCTGGCCCTGGGCGCGCTGGGCGGCGGCTTGGGCTTGGCCGGGAGCCAGGGCCTCATGTGGTTCCTGACCCATACGCCGGGCATCCGGGACATGCTGGCCGGGCTCGGCCTCTCCGAGCTACACCTCAAACCGATGATCGCCGCCGTGGGCTTCGCCGTGGCCCTCGGCCTGGGCTTCGCCGCCGGCTTCGGCCCCGCCCTTACCGCCTACCGGGCGCGGATCACGGACATGCTGAGGACGGTCTGATGGCTCTTCCTCTTTCCTACAACGTGCGCAACGTACGCCACCGGTGGCAGGTGACCATGCTCGCCGTCTCCGGCATCGCCCTCGTGGTGGCCGTCTTCACCGTCCTCATGGCGATGTCGGAGGGTTTCTCGCGCGCCCTGCGTTCCACCGGGCGGCCGGACAACGCGATGATCGTCCAGCGCGGATCCGCCTCCGAGCTGACCTCCTGGATCCCCATCGACCAGCGCAACCTCATCCTCGTGCGCGACGAAGTGGCGCGGGACACGGAGGGCCAGCCCCTGGCTTCCCCCGAGGACGTGGTGGTGACCAATAAGCCGAAGAAGGACGGCAGCCCCACCAACGTCACCGTCCGGGGGGTGACCCCCAAGGCCTTCGACGTGCGCGGCGGCATCAAGATCCTCGACGGACGGAAGTTCACGCCCGGCCTCTACGAGGTCATCGTGGGCGACAAGATCGCCCGCCGGGTGCGGGGATTGGAACTGGGCTCGTCGGTGAAGCTGCAGAAGCATGAGTGGAAGGTGGTCGGCACCTTCTCGTCGCAGGGGGGGGCCTTCGAGAGCGAGATCTGGGGAGACGCCGACGTTATGGGCGTCGACTTCGGCCGCACCGGAGGCTACAACGCGATGAGCGTGCGGCTCAAGCCCGGCGCCGACGTCACCGAGCTGGACCACTGGATCCGCTCCAACCCCCAGATGCAGCTCCAGGCGGTCTCGGAGCGGAAGTACTACGACGACCAGGCGGGGCCGCTGGCCAAGATCCTGCGCCAGCTCGCCACCTTCGTGGCTGTGATCATGGGGGTGGGGGCCGTGTTCGGAGCCATGAACACGATGTACGCGATCGTAGCCGCGCGCACCCGCGAGATCGGCACCCTGCGCGCGCTGGGCTTCTCGCGGCGCGCCATCCTCTTTTCCTTCGTGGTGGAGTCCGTGACCCTGGCCTTGGCGGGGGGAGCCATCGGCTGCCTGCTCGCCGTCCCCATGAACGGCTACTCCACCGGAACGGGCCAGACCCAGAGCTTCAGCGAGATCGCCTTCGCCTTCCAGATAACGCCCGGCATCGTGATGAGCTCGGTCGCCTTCGCGGTGGTCATGGGCGTGATCGGCGGGCTTCTGCCCTCGGTCCGGGCCGCCCGCCTCCCCATCACCTCTGCGCTCCGGGAGGCCTGACCCCTTCCGTCAGTAGGCGAGGTCTTTGACCAGCTGGTAGTCCCCGTACTGCACGATGAGAGAGACCCCGCCCTTGCCCAGGGCCAGGTTGATCGTGAGGTGGGGAGTCGTACCCGCCGCGAGATCGAACCGGACGGGCCCTTTCCACAGGCTTTCCCCGCTCGGGGTCGGTGTCATCACGTTGCCCTCCTCCAGGAACTCCGGGAGCTTGAGTCTCAGGACCTCGAGGCTCATCCCCCGGTCGTCGGGAGTGTTGGGGTGGAGGACGAGGGCGTAGTTACCGGCGGGGATCGTCTTGCCTTCCAGGGTCACGGGAGCTCTTAGCTCCAAGCGCGCGAAAGGCCAGGTGCGCCGGGCGTAGAAGGAATCACCGCCCTTCTGCATGGCCGCAAACGTGTTCGGGCCCCAGGGGATCTTCAGGTAGTGAACGGTCACCCGGTCGGCGGTGGCCGACTGGATCGTGATAGCGGGCTTCTTCTCCGCCGGGGGCGGCTCCTGGGTCTCCGCGCCCGGCGACGGCGCGGTCAGGAGGGTGACGAGGGCGGCGGCAAGCATCACGGGCGGGTCTCCTTTCCGGAGGCGGGGGAGGAGGAGCCGCGGTCGCGCCACGCCTCCCCCGCGAAGCGCAGGCTTTGGTCGAGAACGGAGAGCACGAACTCGTACCCATGATTCCCGGGGCGGAGAGCGAAGGTGTGGACGACGCCCCGGGCGGAGAGGCGGCGGTGCAGGTCTTCGGCGCCCGCGTAGAGTCCGTAGCGGTCCTCGGTGCCGCAGTCGAAGTAGAGGGCGGGAGCGGTCCCGGGATCGGCCTTCTCGGCCAGGGCCAGAGGGTCGGAGGCGGCCCAGAGCGCGCGATCGATGG
>DATMQU010000357.1:0-2665 GCA_035566715.1 Vicinamibacteria bacterium | reverse complement strand
CCGCCCCCCAGCGGAACCAGTAGAGGGCGCGCGGCATCAGCTCCGGAACCACTTTCTTCTTGGTGTCGCCATCCATGGTGCCCGCGAACGGCCCGTTGACCCAGTTGAAGAAGTACAGCATCCCGATCCAAACGACCCCGGCCAGGATGTGCAGCCAGCGGAACAAGGCGTTCAGAGTATCCACGTCGTTCCCTCCTTGAGCGTTGTCGCTGCGCCTTTGAGCGCGCGCAGCGGGAAGACCTCCTCCCGCAAGAATTCGGTGAGGGGAAGCCTAGCACAGGCGGTGCCCCCTGGCGCGGGGAAAGGCTGGCCGGTGGTGAACGGTGACCCTACCGGCGGTCGACAACACGCTGCATCTCCAGAGCGTTGCCGATCTCCAGCACCGGCTTCCTGTCCACCAAGTTCTCCCGCAGCAGCGCGGCCTCGTGCTGGGGAGTGTGCCCACGGGGTGTTCCGGACGATGGTGTTCGCACTTCGGTAACGACGCCGTTGCTCCCTCCGCGCTCTGGTTTCTTCGTGACGGTTTTACAGCTGATGGGGCCTATTTCATCAGCCTTCGTGGGTTTTCTCGCGGTCCCTTAGCCGCTTCGCGGTCTTGGGGTAGAGGGTCTCGAGGCAGGCGGGACAGATCCCGTGGCTGAAGCTCGCCTCCGAGTGAGCGCGGACGTAGGACTCGACCTGATGCCACCCCCCGCTATCGTCTCGTATTTTCTTGCAGGTTGAGCAAATGGGCAGGAGGCCGCTGAGCATCCGGACCTGACCGAGCGCCTCCTCGACCCTCTTGGAAAGCTCGATCTCACGGGCCCTGAGGGTTCGAATGCGCCATTGGACGGACGCCCCCGCTAACCCCAGGAAGCCGGCCAAGAAAAGAAGCTGGAATGTGCCCGTCCGGTACCAGACCGCCCGCGCGCGGAAAGCTACCGCGGGCCCGGGGGCGCTCCAGGGTCCGCCGCCTTCCCGGGCGCGCACCACAAACCGGTAGGTACCAGGTGGGACGTTGGTGTACTCCGTTTGTCGTGTGAAGCCCGCCTCGACCCAATCCGTCTCGAAACCCTCGAGGCGGTACGAGAACGTGAGGCGCGCCGCATAGGAGAGAGCAACCGAAGTGTAGCGGAACAGCAGGCGCTCCGTCCCGGGCGGGGCGTCCACTCCCCCCCGCAGCGAGACGGACTGGCCGTCCAGCCAGGCCCCTTCAACTATGGGCGGCCGAATGGCGTGTGCGACCATGGGAAAGGCCGGGTCGATGGCAACGACTCCCTTCGGCGTCCCAAAGTAGAGGCGCCCGTCGGAGCCGACCGCCCCCCCCGGAGCACCACCGTTGCCCTCTGCGCTCGGCATTCCATCCGTGACCCCGTAAGCAACCGAGTTCACCCGTGGCATCCGACCGGCGGCGAACTCCTCGAACTGGGCGCGACTCACAGAGAAGATACCCTTGTTGGAGATCATCCAGAGTCTCCCCCGTCCATCATCGAGGATCGAGTAGATGACGTCTTGAAAGAGTCCTTGTCGCGTGGTGCACGGCGTGAGCCGGCCGTTCTTGAGGCGGTTCAAGCCGCCGCCGTACGTTCCGATCCAAAGCGCCCCGTCGGAGTCGGCGTAGAGGTCGTGGACCAGGTTGTGGGAGAGGCCCTCTTTGGTCGTGTAGTTGGTGAAGACGCCATTGGTGAGCGCGCTGAGGCCGCCATACGTGCCGATCCAAAGCGTGCCCCGCTCGTCCTCGAGCAAGGCTCGGATCCGGTCCCCGGCCAGGCCATCCCTGGTCGTCAGGGACCCGAATCGCCCGTTCTCCAGGAAAGCCAGGCCACCGCCGTCGGTCCCGATCCACAACCGACCGCGGCGATCCTCCAGGAGCGCCCTCACCACACCCGGAGCCAGCCCATCGCGAGTCGTAAAATGCGACCAACGGCCGCCTTCCAGGCAGTGGACCCCCAACGCGTTCCCGGCCCAAAGGCGACCGCGGCGGTCCTCCATTAGGGCCGTCACGGCGGAGCGGCCCAAGTCCCCGGGCGAGCCAACCTGGTGAACGCTGGCGCCCAGCATGAGATCGACGGTGGTGGCCTCTCCGATCCACAAGCCCCCGTTCCGAGCCGACAGCACCGTTTCGATGGAGCTGCTGGAGAGTCCCTGGGCGGACGTATAGGCGGTTACGGGCCCCTTGTGGAGGCGGTTGACCCCTCCCTGGATTGTTCCGACCCAGAGGTCGCCCTCCGGGTCTTCGAAGAGGGCCAGAATCACGTTGTCGCTCAGCCCGTCCTTGGTGCCGAGGCGAGTGACGGACCGGTCGCGCACACAATTCAGGCCGTCCTCGGTCCCGACCCACAAGGATCCCGTGCGGTCCAAGAGGAGCGCCTGGACCCTTGGGTGGGAAAGCGCGTGGGTGCGCTCGTCGAACACAACATGCTCACCCTCGGTTCGGAAGAGCCCGTCCGGGGTGCCGATCCAGAGCCGCTCACCCTCAGCCACGAGCGAGGTGACGGAGGGCTGGTGGGAACGGTCCGCTCGGTAGTGGCGAATCTGTCCGTCAGAGAAGCGGTCGAGACCCCCGACGCTGCCGATCCACACGCCGCCCACGCCGTCGGATAGGAGTGCGTTCACTACCTCGCTCGCCAGGCCCTCCTTCTTGGTGAACGATTGGAATCGGCCGCCCGCGAAGCGAACAACACCT
>DATMQU010000356.1:0-8798 GCA_035566715.1 Vicinamibacteria bacterium | reverse complement strand
GCGGCAGGTCCAGATAGGCCGGGACCCACGGGGACTCTAGAGGGGGCGACCCTGAGCCATCCCCGCCGCTCGGGCGGGCTGTGGTCGGGGGCAGGGGGAAGCTCACGCGGCGCCGGGCTCGGGCGCTACTGGCTCAGGTTCTGGAGGTCCTTGCCCGGTTTGAAGCGGATGGTTCGGCCCGGCGGGATCTTCACTTCCTTGCCCGTACGCGGGTTGCGACCGATTCCGCGCTTTCTGGGCTTGACCTGGAAGACACCGAACCCCCGCAGCTCGATCCTCTCCCCCTTCATCATGGAGTCCTTCATGGCCTCGAGGACGGCTTCCACCGCCACCTCGGCCTTGACTTTCGTGATGTCGGCCGCCTTGGAGACCTCGTTGATGATGTCCACCTTGATCATGGGGATGGACCTCCTTCTAAGTGACACGTATTATAGGACTAGCCGGAATTCGGTGTCAAACGAACAGTGCTCCCCATCCCTCGCATCGCGATCGTCGGCCGGCCCAACGTGGGCAAGTCCACGCTCTTCAACCGCATCTGCGGCCGCCGCAAGGCCATCACCGACAACCGGGCCGGCTCCACCCGGGACCGGAACTACGCGCAGGTCTCCTGGCAGGGCGCGGCCTTCGAGCTCGTCGACACCGGGGGGCTCCTGCTGGAGACGGACGATCCCCTGCTGGGGCCCGCCGCCGACCAGGCGCAACGGGCCATAGACGAGGCCGACCTCGTCCTTTTCGTGGTGGACGGGCGGGCGGGGCTCCTGCCCGACGACGCCGCCATCGGGCGGCAGCTCCGGCGCGGGGGCAAGCGGGTGGTCGTGGCCGTCAACAAGATCGAGGGCCCCTCCGACGGCGTCCCCGAGTTTACCCGGCTGGGCTTTCCCTTGGTCGTGCCCCTCTCCGCCGAGCACGGGCAGGGTGTGGGGGATCTGCTCGACGCCGCGCTTCTGGCCCTGCCCCGGGTGGCGGTGCCGGAGGAGACGTCTCCGCCCCTGCGGCTCGCCCTGGTGGGCCGGCCGAACGTGGGCAAGTCGTCCTTGTTGAACCGGCTGCTGGGGTCGGAGCGGGCGGTGGTGTCGGCCATCCCCGGCACCACGCGGGACACCGTGGACAGCCTCCTGGAGCAGGGGGGCAAGCGCTACCACTTCTTCGACACCGCGGGCATCAGGCGGCGCCGCCTCTTGAAGGAGACGGTCGACCAGGTGAGCGTCGTCCAGGCCCGGCGCTCCATCGAGCGGGCGGACGTCGCCATCCTGCTCTTGGACGCCACGGAGGGAGTCCGCGAGATGGACGCCACCATCGCCGGCTACATCCACGAGGCGGGTCGGGGCGTGGTGATCGCGGTCAACAAGTGGGACCTCGCTCGCGAGCACTCCCTGACCATGCGCGGCTTCGAGGCCGAGGTGGTCCGCCATCTGAAGTTCCTGAGCTGGGCGCCCCGGGTCTTCGTGTCCGGGCGGAGCGGGAAGGGCGTGGCGGCGCTCTTGAGCACGGCCGAGCGCGTGCAGGCCGCCCGGCAGACGCGCGTGACCACGGGGGAGCTGAACCGCCTGCTCGCGCGCGCGGCGGAGGCCCACGCCCCCAAGGCGGACAAGGGCAACCGCCAGGTCAAGATTCTCTTCGGGACCCAGATCGGGATCGCGCCCCCCACCTTCGTGATCTCGATCAACCATCCCGTCGACCTGCACTTTTCCTATAGGCGCTACCTCGAGAACCAGCTCCGGGCGGCCTACGGGTTCGAGGGCACGCCGATCGTCCTCAAGGTCCGGACCCGGCGACACTGAAATATCCTTGATGGACGGCCCTCTTGACACCTCCAGTACGCTTTCTTCTTGACATCGTCGGCGGGGTCTCATATAATGGTTGAAATCCTTATCGTAAGCCTTTGTAACTCCTGACTTTTCGCCTTTTCTTGAGCTGGTTCGGGCCCCCATGACGAAGGCCGACATTGCCAGGATTGTGTACGAGAGGCACGGGGGCATCTCGAACCGCGAAGCCGCGCGGTTGGTCGAAATCATCTTCGAGTCCATCAAGCGCCATCTCGGGGAGGGCGAGAAGGTTCAGATCACCGGGTTCGGAACGTTCGTGATCCGCCAGAAGCGGGAACGGCGAGGACGCAATCCCCAAACTGGAGAGGAGATGTTGATCAAGCCCCGCAGCTCCGTCGTGTTCCGCCCCTCCAAGCTCTTCGCCCCGGCCGCAATCGAGTAGCCTCTGCGGTCGCCCGCGATGGAAAAGCAGATCCCCAACAAGCTCTTCTTCAAGATCGGGGAGGTCTGCGAGATCACCGACACCCAGCCCTACGTGCTGCGGTACTGGGAATCGGAGTTCCCGGCCTTGGCCCCGGCCAAGAACAGCTCGGGCCAGCGGATCTACCGCCGCCGGGACATCGAGACCGTGCTGCGGATCAAACAGCTCCTCTACGAGGAGGGCTTCACGATCGCGGGGGCGAAGAAGCGGCTGGAGTCCGAGCTCGCCGGCCGCACCCCGACGCCCACCCCCGAGGGCCAGGTCACGCCGCCCGCCGACGACCGGGGGCGCGCCGTCCTCCGTGAGGTCCGGGAGCAGCTCCGCGAAATATTGACTCTGCTCCAGCGGGATGATACAAAACGAGTTTGACCGTCGGCGCTCGGGATGTAGCGCAGCCTGGTAGCGCACCTGCTTGGGGTGCAGGTGGTCGCCGGTTCAAATCCGGCCATCCCGACCATAGCCCTTTCCCGGTGTCGAGTCGCTGCTCCCCGTCGGCTCTGAGCAGGGAGCGTGCGCGACGTGAGCGACGCCAAGCGAGGAGGTGACCCGTGGAGGTCCTCTCGACGATCTTCTCGCCCGCCCGACTGGCCTTCGCGGGCTACATTCTGCTCGTCTACCACGGCGTCCTCGGCCCGCGGCGCTGGTGGCTGATCACGCTGCTCTTCGTCGTGGCGGACGTCCTTCACAACGACTGCCTGAAACCCGCCCTCAACAAATGGGGCGAGCGCCTGGCGGACTGGAACTGGAAGAAAAAGAAGTAGCCGGCCCCCCGCCGTTCGGCCGCTGCCCCCGCACGACCCCTCCCGCTTGTTTCCGGACGCCGTCCTCCTCGTCACGGTGAGGAGCGAGCGGGTCGGCGGCCGCGCGAGGCACTCCAGAATCTGTGCTATTCTGTTCGTTCCATTTGCGGGCCGAGGTTCACACCGGTCAGCCACACGAGGGAACACCGGAGAGCATGTCGCCTCACCCATGGGGTTGTTGGGGTGCCGCTGGTCGCGGGATCCAGTCCTCCCATCCCGACCGTGACGGGCTGACCGCCCGCCTCGCCCCCGGGCGCGGTCTTGGGGCCTTCCCCTTCCTATGAGCGAGCCCCTCCTCCTGCTGACGAACGACGACGGCGTCCACGCCCCCGGCATCCGGGCCCTGGCCGCGGCCGTGGCCCATCTGGGGGAGGTGCATATCGTGGCCCCCGACCGGGAGGTGAGCGCCTGCGCCCAGTCCCTGACCCTGAAGCATCCGCTGCGGGCGGAGACGATCGAACCGCGGGTCCACGCCGTGGACGGCACGCCCGCGGACTGCGTGAATCTGGCCCTGGTCAAGCTGCTGCCCCGGCGCCCCGACCTCGTCCTCTCGGGGATCAACCGCGGGGCCAATTTGGGAGAGGACGTCTTCTATTCGGGCACGGTGGGGGGAGCGCGGGAGGGGACCTTCTTCGGACTGCCGTCGGTGGCCATCTCGCTCGCCGCGCGGGCGGAGATGGACTTCGAGCCCGCGGCCGCGTTCGCGGCCCAGCTGGCGGCCCTGGTCCTGGAGAAGGGGCTGCCGGAGCGCACGCTCCTCAACGTCAACGTTCCCCCCGGGAGCCCGCTGGGGACGGCCATCACCGTGCAAGGGCGGCGGGAGCACGAAGGAACCATCCTCGAGGGCCTCGACCCGCGTCGCCGCACCTACTACTGGATCGAGGAGGGCAGCGATCGGTGGGTGAGCGACGAGATGTCGGACATCCACGCGATCCGGCAGGGCCTGATCTCGATCACCCCCTTGCAGACCGACACCACCCACCACGCGGTCCTCGCGGCCTTCCGGGGCTGGGAGCCCGGGCTCAACGGCAAGGGGCGGAAGTAGTCCAGAATCGTCGGAGGGAGGCGCCGTGAGCCTGGAGGCGGCCCGGGTTGTTCCCAGCAGTTGTCCCCTGGACTGCCCCGACGCCTGCAGCCTGGAAGTGACCCTGCAGGGGGACCGCGTCACCAAGATCGAGGGGAGCCACACGAACCCGGTGACGCGAGGGTTCATCTGCGACAAGGTCCGGCACTACGCGGACCACGTGTACGGACCCGGGAGGCTCCTCGAGCCTGGGGTCCGCCAGGGAGCCAAGGGGGAGGGCGTCTTCGCCCCCGTGTCCTGGGACGAGGCGCTCAACCGGGTGGCCGAGAAGATGGAGGCGGTCCGGCGGGAATGGGGGGGCGAAGCCATCCTGCCGTTTTCCTATGGTGGCTCCAACGGCTACCTCTCCCAGGACACGACCGATGCCCGCCTCTTCCGCCGGCTGGGGGCCTCCCGCCTGGCGCGGACCGTCTGCGCCGCCCCCACCGGCCGGGCGGCCCAGGGCCTTTACGGAAAGATGCCGGGGGTGGCGCTGCAGGACTACGTCCACGCCCGCCTGATCGTCGTGTGGGGCGCCAATCCTTCGGTCTCCGGCATCCACCTGGTGCCGTTCGTCCAGCAGGCCCAGAAGGCGGGCGCTCGCCTCGTGGTGGTGGACCCCCGCCGCACCCCTCTCGCCCGCCGGGCCGATCTGCACCTGGCGCTGCGGCCGGGGACGGACCTGCCCCTGGCCCTGGCCGTCGTCCGCTGGCTGTTTGAGGCGGGGGCGGCCGACGGCGCCTTTCTCGCCGCTCACGCCACGGGGGCCGAGGAGCTGCGCCGGCGGGCCGAGCCTTGGACGATCGCGCGGGCGGCCTCGCTGGCGGGGGTGGCCGCCGCTGACCTGGAGGCCTTCGCCCGCCTCTACGCGGCGTCCCGGCCCGCCGTCCTGCGCTGCGGCTGGGGCCTGGAGCGCAACCGCAACGGCGGCTCGGCGGTGGCCGCGGTCCTGGCCCTCCCCGCGGTGGCGGGGAAGTTCGGGGTGCGGGGAGGGGGCTACACCCTCAGCAACTCCGCGGCCTGGACGCTGGACACGGAGGGGGCGGCCGCCGAGCCCGAGGTCGAGACGCGCCTCGTCAACATGAACCTCCTGGGGCAGACCCTCGGGGGGGGGACGGATCCGCCGATAAAGCTCCTTTTCGTCTACAACTGCAACCCCCTCGCCACCATGCCGGCCCAAGAGCGCGTGCGGGAAGGGCTGGCGCGGGAGGACCTCTTCACGGTGGTTTTCGACCAAGTGCGGACGGACACCACGCGCTACGCGGACGTGGTCCTGCCCGCCACCACCTTCCTGGAGCGGCGGGAGCTGTCACGGGGCTATGGAGCCCTCGTGCTTCAGGACGCCCAACCCGTCATCGCGCCCTGCGGCGAATCCCGCTCGAACCACGAGGTCTTCGCCGATCTCTGCCACCGCCTGGGCGTGGCCCGGGCGGGGGAGCCCGAGACGGCCGAGGAGCTCACCGCGGCCATCCTGCGCACCGACCCCCGGGAGGGCGAGCTCCGCCGGGCGTTGCGGGAGAACGGGGTGGCCTTCCCGGTCGGCGGCCCAGCGCCGGTTCAGTTCGTGGACGTCCTGCCCCGCACGTCGGACGGGAAGATCCATCTGGTGCCCGAGGAGCTCGACCGCGAGGCGCCCCGGGGCCTCTACGCCTATCAGGCCGACCCCGCCACGGAGCGCTTCCCGCTCGTGCTCATCTCTCCCGCCACTGGGCGCACGATCAGCTCCAGCCTGGGCGAGCTCAACCCCCGTCCCGTCCCCCTGGAACTCCACCCCGAGGACGCGGCGGCCCGGTCGGTCGCCGAGGGGGACCCCGTGCGGGTCTTCAATGCCGGGGGAGAGGTCCGCTGCCGCGCCCGGATCAACCCCGACCTCCGGCCGGGAGTGGCCCTGCTGCCCAAGGGCCTCTGGAGCCACAACACCCTGAGCGGCACCACCGCCAACGCCCTCGCTCCCGACACCCTCGCCGACCTCGGGGGTGGGGCCTGCTTCAACGACGCCCGCGTGCAGGTCGAGCGGCTCTAGCCTTTCCCGGACGGCTTCAAGGTGAAGACCAGGAAGTACTGGTAGGGGAGAAAGGTGTGCTCGCGGAGGAGCTGGAAGCCCGCCGTCTCCATCTGCCGGATCAGGTCCTCGCGGGCGATCTTCATGGACAGGGGAGGGCCCAGGGGCAGCTCCCTTTTCTGGAAGTCGATCATGACCACCTGGCCGCCCGGGCGCAGCATCTTCTTCATGCGGGCCAGGTACGCTTCCTGGTCATCGATGTGATGCCACGTGTCGCATATGAAGAAGCGATCCACGGAAGCGTCCCGCAGCAGGGGATCGTCGGGCGCGGCCAGGACGGTCTGCAGGTTCCGGATGCCGGCGTCGCGGAGGCGGCGGTTCAGGTGCACGATCATGTCCGCGCTGATGTCGATGGCATAGACCCAGCCGGTGGGTCCCACGGATTGGGCGAGGCGGAGGGCGAAATAGCCGGACCCGGCCCCCACGTCCGCGACCACCTCCCCGGTCTTGAGCCCCAGGGCGGCCACGACCTCGTTCGGCTTCTGGTAGGCGTCGCGCGCCGGGTCCTCCAGCATCGCGATGTAAGCCTGGGCATCGCGATGAAGCTGGTGCATCTCGTGGGGCGTGCGCGGCGAGGCGTCCTGGGCGAGGACGGGGGAAACGGGAGCGGCCAGAAGCACGAAGAGCGCCGCGTTGAGGGGTGTCAAAGATCCTCCGATCATGTTCGGGCCAAGGCGCGCACGGCCTCGATCAGGCGGTCCACCTCTTGCGGGGTGGTGTAGCAGGCGCAGCCGGCGCGGACGAGGCCGTCCTGCCCGGGGGCCAGGCGGCGGACGGCGGTGGTCGCGTAGAAGTCGCCGTGGGAGACGAACACGGCGCGGCGGGCGAGGGCGGCGGCCACCTCCCCGGCAGGGCGCCCGGCCAGGGTGAAGGCCACGGTCGGTGTGCGGGGGGCCCCCGGGGGAGGCCCATAGAGCGTGAGGCCGGGGATCTCGGAGAGGCCCGCCCAGAGGCGCTCCACGTGGGCCCGGCCGCGCTCGTGGAGGGTGTCGAAGGCCTCGACCAGGGAGGCTCGGCGATCGCCTCCCCCGGCCAGGGAGGCCAGGAAGTCCACCGCCGCCGCCGCGCCCACGATGCCCTCGTGGTTTAGGGTCCCGGTCTCCAGGCATCCGGGGGCGCGGTCGGGTGCGGGGGCGAGCTTGGGAGGGTCCAGGGCCTCGATCCGTTCCCGACGGCCGTAGAGAACGCCCACGTGGGGGCCGTAGAACTTGTAGGCGGAACAGGCCAGAAAGTCGCAGTCGAAGCCCCGCACGTCGGGAAGCACGTGGGGCGCGTAGTGGACGGCGTCCACGAAGACGAGGGCCCCCGCCGCGTGGGCCCGCTGCGCGGCTCCGCGCACGTCGTTGATGGTCCCCAGGGCATTGGAAGCGGCCCCGATGGCGAGGAGCCGCGTGCGGGCCGTGAGGGCGCGGGAGAGGTCGTCCTCGTCGAGCTGACCCGTCTCCGGCCGCAGGGCGACCACGCGGACGGTGAGCCCGCGCTCGCGGGCGACCGCCCGCCAGGGGTCGACGTTCGCATGGTGGTCCAGCTCCGTGACCACGATCTCGTCCCCCGGGCCCCATCCCCGACCAAGGGCCCGGGCCAGGTGAAAGGTCAGGGTGGTCATGTTGGCCCCGAAGACGATCTCGTCGGGGGAGGCACCCAGCAGGTCCGCGAGGGTGGCCCGGGCCCGGGCCAGGGCGGCGTCGGTCTCGAGGCTCGAGGGGAAGAGCCAGTGGGTGTTGGCGTTGTGGTGGAGCAGGTAGTCCTCCATGGCCTCCACCACCGCTCTCGAGACCTGGGTTCCTCCCGGCCCGTCGAAGTAAGCGACGCTCTCCCCCTGATGACGGCGCTCGAGGGCGGGGAAATGGCGCCGGATCGCCTGTACGTCGGCCACCTTTCCGGTGCTGGGGTCAGTCGCGACTCTCATGGGTCTCCTTCCGCCCGCGCCCCTCGCGGAGCATACCCCAGCTCGCGGTGCGGAGGGCCGCCCCCGCGAGGCCGCATTGCCCCGCCCAGTAGAGAAGGATGATCGGAAGGGGGGCGCGCGGGAGGGGGGTGTGGAAACGGTCGAGGGCGATCAGGGTGTCGCTGGCCGCAAAAGCCAGGGCCCCTAGTAGGCCGGCCCACTCGTCGGCGCGCGGCGGACCGTGGGCGCCGATGCGGGCCGCCGCCCGCCACATCACGAGACAGATGGCCAGGAGGTAGACGAGGACGGGAACGGCCAGGCCGCCGAGGCTGGGGAAGAGGAGGGCGTAGATCAGGGCGCCCCACGCTGCAAACGGCAGGGCGCGGAGAAGGGCAGGCCGCCGGGTGTCGAGAAGGAAGCCGGTCGCGTAGGCCACGTGCGCGCCCAGGAAGGCCAGGAGGCCGGGCAGGAAGAGCCCGCCTTCGAGGAGGGCGTCTCCGACCGCGGACAGAACCAGGCCCAGGGTGAGGGCGCGGGCGAGGGGATCGCGCCTTAGCGCCGCCACCGCCGCGGCCAGGCAGAGCACGGGGAGGGGCTTGGTCAGGAAGCGCAGGGTGGGAAGGTCGAGCCCGAGTCCAACGATGAAGGCGGCCGCGGCCAGGAAGCCCAGACCGGCGAGCGTCAGGCGCCAGCGCATGCCGCGGTGATTCTAACGAACTTCCCGGTCCTCCCGCCGCG
>DATMQU010000355.1:0-5750 GCA_035566715.1 Vicinamibacteria bacterium | reverse complement strand
TCCGCGCCGCGAGCGCTCGCTAATGCGCCTCCTTGACGCGCTGCCATCCCCTCTTGCGCACGGCCCGTGCCCCCGGCGGAGGGCGGGCGGGGACGTCGCTTCCGTCCGCCGGGGGTCTGGTGGTACGGTTCACGCCGTAGCGGGGAGACGAAGGGCCATGTTCCGTCTGGACGGCAAAGTCGCGGTGGTGGCGGGCGCCGGCTCGGGCATCGGCCAGGCGATCGCCTTCCTCTTTGCCCGCCAGGGGGCGCAGGTGGGGGTCCTCGACCTCAACCCGGCCGCGGCCCAAGCGACCGCCGAGAGAATCCGGACCGATCAGGGCCGAGCGGCGGCCCTGGTCTGCGACGTGGGGGACGCCGCCCAGGTGGAGGCGGCGTTCAAGCGCGCGATCGCCGAGCAAGGGGGGATCGACGTCCTCGTCAACAGCGCGGGCGTCGCGCACGTCGGGAGCGTGCTCAGCACTACCGAGGAAGAGTTCGATCGCGTCTACCGCGTGAATGTGAAGGGCGTCTACCTGTGCTGCCGGGCCGCCCTCCCCCACATGCTGACGAAGGGCGCGGGCGTGATCCTGAACCTGGCCTCTATCGCGTCGCACATTGGGCTCCCCGACCGCTTTGCCTACTCCATGAGCAAGGGGGCGGTGCACACCATGACCATGTCCATCGCGACCGACTACATGAAGAAGATCCGCTGCAACTGCCTCTCACCCGCCCGCGTCCACACCCCTTTCGTGGACGGTTACCTGGCCAGGAACTATCCGGGGCGGGAGAAGGAGATGTTCGAGAAGCTCTCCGCCGCCCAGCCCATGGGCCGGATGGGCACGCCGGAGGAAGTGGCCCTTCTGGCCCTTTACCTCTGCTCCGACGAAGCCGCCTTCGTCACCGGCCAGGCCTATCCTATTGATGGAGGTGTCTTGGCCACATGAAGCTCATCCGCTTTGGCGAGCCGGGCCGCGAGAAACCGGGGGTGCTGCTCGGGGAGGGCGTGCGGGTCGACGCCTCCGGGGTCGCCTCCGACTACGACGAGGACTTTCTGGGGGGAGGGGGGCTGGGCCGGCTCCGGGCCTGGCTGGAGAAGAGCGCGGGCTCCGCACCGCGCGTGGACGCCGGCGTCCGGCTCGGGGCTCCCCTCCGCCGGCCCAGCAAGATCGTCTGCATCGGGCTGAACTTTCGCGACCACGCGGCGGAGACGGGCGCGGAGATCCCCAAGGAGCCGGTGATCTTTTTTAAGTCCACGACTTCGCTGGTCGGACCCAACGACCCGCTGGTGATCCCAAGGGGGGCCTCCAAGGTGGACTGGGAGGTCGAGCTGGCGGTGGTCATCGGCAAGACGGCCCGTTACGTGGAGGAGGCGGAAGCCTACGAGTACGTGGCGGGTTACGTGCTCCACAACGATTATTCCGAGCGCGCGTTCCAGATGGAGCGGGGCGGACAGTGGGTGAAAGGCAAGAGCGCGGACACCTTCGCCCCCCTGGGCCCGTTTCTCGCCACCCGCGACGAGATCCCCGACCCGCAGCGCCTCGAGATGTGGCTGAAGATCAACGGCGCCTACCGCCAGCGCAGCACGACCGCGAACATGATCTTCGGAGTCCGGGCCCTGGTCAGCTACGTGACCCAGTTCATGACCCTCCTCCCGGGCGACGTGATCAGCACGGGAACGCCGGCCGGGGTGGGCCTGGGAATGAAGCCGTCCCCGCAATACCTACGCGCGGGCGATGTCGTGGAGCTGGGCATCGCCGGCCTGGGGGAGTCCCGCCAGGAAGTGGTGGCTCCAAGGTGAACAGGCGGCACGTTCTCACCCTCGATCTCAAGAACGATCCCTCCGCCATTGCCGCCTATAGGAGGCATCACCGTGCGGTCTGGCCAGAAGTGCAGCGGAGCCTGCGCCAAGTCGGCATCCGGAACATGGACATCTACCTGCTGGACCGGCGCCTGGTGATGGTGTTGGAAACCCCGGCCCGCTTCGATCGTCGACGGGCGTTCGCCCGCCACGTCCGGTCCCACCCACGCTGCGCCGAGTGGGAGGAGCTGATGAGGACCCTCCAAGAGAGGCCGCCGGGGGCGCGGCCGGGGGAGTGGTGGGCGCGCATGGAGCCCGTGTTCCACCTGGGGGGGAGGGACGGCCGCGGCGCGGGAACCCCGCGGCCTAGGCGCCCCCACCCGTGACTGCGGGTCCGGGGGCCCCCGCGGACGATCCGGCCCTTCGCCCGCCCCGGATCGATGCCCACCAGCACTTCTGGCGGTACGACCAGCGCGAGTACGGCTGGATCGATGAGCGGATGGGAAGGTTGCGGCGCGACTTTCTGCCCGGCGAGCTCAAAGGGGAGCTGGACCGCGTCGGCTTCGACGGCTGCGTGGCTGTCCAGACCTGTCCGAGCCTGGCCGAGACGCGATGGCTGCTGGAGCTGGCGGACCGCCACCCCTTCATCCTGGGCGTCGTCGGCTGGGTCGACCTGCAGTCGCCCGCCGCGCGCGAGGAGCTCCAGGACGTCGCATCCCATCCTAAGCTTGTGGGCGTGCGGCATGGCGTGCAGGACGAGCCGGACGAGTCGTTCCTCCTCCGGCCCGAGTTCGGGCGCGGGATCGCGCTCCTCGAGTCCTTCGGGTTGGCCTACGACATTCTCATCTATCCGCGCCATCTCCGAGTCGCGACCGACTTCGTCCGGCGCTTTCCGGGCGTGCGCTTCGCGCTCGACCACGCGGCCAAGCCCGAGATCCGGAAGGGCGAGATCCGGGACTGGGCACGTGATTTGCGCGCTCTCGCCTCGCTCCCCAACGTGGTGTGCAAGCTGTCCGGCCTGGTCACGGAAGCGGATTGGGACCGCTGGACCCCCGAGGATCTGGAGCCCTGCCTCGAGGTGGCCTTCGACGGCTTTGGCCCGGAGCGGCTCCTCATCGGGTCCGACTGGCCGGTGTGCACGCTGGCCGCCGACTACGCCCGCACTCTGGGGGTGGTGATGGACTATCTGGCCCCTCGCCCGGAAGCGGAAGGCGACGCCGTGCTCGGCCTGAACGCCCTGCGCTTCTGGAGACTCGCCTCGCAGGAGGGAAGGACATGAACGAGACGCTGAAGAAAGCGGCCCTGATCGCAGCCTTGCTCCTCGCGGGCGCCTGCGGCGGTGGCCGCCCTAACAAGGACAAGCTGACCCTGGCCGTGATCCCCAAAGGCACCTCGCACGTCTTTTGGCAGAGCATCCACGCAGGCGCCCTAAAGGCGGCGGCCGAGCTGGGGGTGGAGGTCATCTGGCGCGGTCCCCTGCGCGAGGACGACCGGGACTCCCAGGTCTCCGAAGTCGAGGGATTCGTCAGCCGCGGGATCTCGGGCATCGTCCTCGCTCCCCTGGACGAAACCGCGCTCGCCCGTCCGGTGGCGGCGGCGGTCAAGAGCGGGATCCCGGTGGTGATCATCGACTCCGGCCTCAAGGGCGAGGGCTATATCAGCTTCGTGGCCACCGACAACGAAAAGGGCGGCCGCCTGGGCGGCGAGCACGTGGCCCGGGTCCTGGGCGGCAAGGGGAAGGTCGTGCTGTTGCGCTACGCGGAGGGCTCCGACAGCACCAACAAGCGCGAGGAGGGCTTCCTGGCGGTGATGAAGGAAAACCCCGGGATCGAGGTGGTCAGCTCCAACCAGTACGCGGGGTCGGATGTGGAGAGCGCGTACCGGAAGGCGGAGGCCATCCTCTCAACCTACAAGCGGCCCGACGGCAGCCTCGGCGTGGATGGGATCTTCTGCCCCAACGAGTCCAGCGCCTTCGGCATGCTGCGGGTGCTCCAGGACAACGGCTGGGCGGGCAAGGTGCACTTCGTGGGCTTCGACGCCTCTCCGAACCTGGTCAAGGCGCTGCGCGACGGCCACATCGACGGGCTGGTCCTCCAGGACCCGGTCCGCATGGGCTACCTCGGGGTCAAGACCATGGTCGCCCACCTCCGGGGGCAGTCGGTCGAGAAGCGCATCGACACCGGCGTCCACCTGGCCACCCGCGAGGTTATGGATCAGCCGGACATGAGGGAGCTGCTCAGCCCCGACCTCTCGAAATGGCTGAAGAACTAGGGGCCCCCCCGCCGCGCTTCGCCATGCGCGGCATCCGCAAGGCGTTCGGCGCCACCCTCGCCCTGGGCGGCGTGGACCTGGCCGTGCGCGGGGGCGAGGTCTGTGCGCTGGTCGGCCAGAACGGCGCGGGGAAGAGCACGCTCATGGGGATCCTGGCCGGGGCCCTCGCCCCCGACGCGGGGGAGATGCGCCTGGACGGCGAGCCCTTCCGGCCGCGCAGCCCGCAGGAGGCGCGGCGCGCGGGCGTGGCCATGATCTACCAGGAGCTCTCGCTCGCGCCCCATCTCACGGTGGCGGAGAACATCGTGCTCGGAACGGAGCCCACCCGGCTCGGCCTCCTGCGGGGGCAAGAGATGCGGGACCGGGCCCGGCGGGCCCTCGAGCAGCTGCAGCACGCGGACATGCCCCTCCGGGCCGTGGCGGGCACGCTCTCCCCCGCCGAGCAGCAGCTGGTGGAGATCGCCCGCGCCCTGGCCGGCTCCTGCCGGATCCTGGTCCTGGACGAGCCCACCAGCAGCCTGGGCCGCAAGGACGTGGAGCGACTCTTCGCCCTGGTGGGCCGGCTCAAGGGCCAGGGGCAGGCCATCGTGTACATTTCCCACTTCCTCGAGGAGGTCAAGCAGGTCGCGGACCGCTTCGTGGTCCTGCGGGACGGGAAGAACGCAGGGGGGGGCGAGACCGCGCCCGTGAGCCCGCGGGAGATCGTGGGCATGATGGTCGGTCGCCCGGTGGACAACCTCTTCCCCCGGTCGCCGCGCCCGACGGGGGAGGTGGCCCTCGCCCTCGAAGGCTTCGGAACGAACGGCGCGACCCTCACCCTGCGGCGGGGAGAGGTGCTGGGCATCGCGGGCCTGCTCGGCGCCGGCCGAACGCGGCTTCTCCGCGGCATCTTCGGCCTGGCCCCTGTGCGGGAGGGCAAGGTTCGCCTGGCCGCCTACGTGGGCCGTCCTTCCCCGGGACGGAGTTGGCGGGAAGGGGTTGGCTTCCTGAGCGAGGATCGCAAAGAGGAAGGGCTGGCCGCGGGAATGTCCGTCGCCGACAACCTGACCCTTTCCCGCTTGAGGGGGCTGGGCCCAGGGCCGTTCGTCCGGGCGGGGGCCCAGGAAAAGGCGGCGCGGCACTGGATCGGACGGCTCGGCATCCTGTGCCAGGGTCCCGGGCAGCCGGTGGGGGAGTTGTCGGGCGGCAACCAGCAGAAGGTCGCCTTCGCGCGGCTCCTCCACCACGATGTCGACGTGCTTCTCCTCGACGAGCCGACGCGCGGAATCGACGTAGCCAGCAAGGCACAGATCTACGCCCTTATCGACGCCCTCGTCTCCGGGGCGTCAGGCGGGCCCGCGAAGGCGGTCCTGCTCGTGAGCAGCTACATGCCCGAACTCCTCGGCCTCTGCGATCGCATCGCGGTCATGCACCGGGGCCGGCTCTCTGCCGCCCGTCCCGCGGGGTCCCTCGACGAGCACCAGTTGATCCTGGAGGCGAGCGGAGCGGGGGCGGCATGAAGCCCCGGGACCTCGTCACCCGGAGCGGGCCCTTCCTGGGCTTGGTCGGGGTTCTTGCCCTTTTCGGCCTCTTGATCGGACCCGGATTCTTCCGGCCCGCCAACCTGGACCTGATCACGCGCCAGACCGCGATCGTGGGCATCGCCGCCCTGGGCATGACCTTGGTCATAGCCGCGGCCGGGATCGATCTCTCGGTGGGGT
>DATMQU010000354.1:0-8348 GCA_035566715.1 Vicinamibacteria bacterium | reverse complement strand
AAACCGTTCTTGCCCTTGACCGCGGTCTCGTAGCCCCGGCGTCCAAGCACCATGACTTCGGCTTCACGTGAGATGGAGTCCGGCGCCGCGCTCCGGGCCAAGGCTATCTCGGCATTGCGCTCGGCAATCAAGTATTGCTCGAGCGGCGCCATGCCCGGATACGGTGCTTTAGCGTCCCGTGCTTGCAGCGACAATGCAGGGGACAAGACGGCGGCCAGCACGAAGCTCGGTAACACTGTCTCAACCATCTGTAGCTTCACTGATTTCTCCCGAGACAGAGGATTTCTTTGCGTGCCGCAAACAGAGCAGCCTGGTGTGCTTTCCCCTTAGCGGGCGGTTGCACGATACGTTGATATCAATATACTTGAGTTGTGTCAAGGCTTACGAACCCTTCTTATGGAACAACACTCCTAGTCCGTGACTCTTGCCTCTGTCTTCATGTGCAGCGAGCAGCGAGGGCGCTGGCACGACGCTTTGACGATGCGTTACGCCCACTAAGCCTGACCAACGGACAGTTCTCACTCATGATGTCACTGAACCGCTCGAAACCACCCGACATGGCGGAAGTGTCGTCCCTACTGGCGATGGATCGGACGACCTTGACGGCTGCCCTCAAACCGTTGCAGGGCAGGGGCTTGGTAACTGTCGCGACGGACCCGGCCGACCGGCGGCGCCGTCTGATGACGCTGACGCCTAATGGACGGAATTTGCTTGTCCGTGCCGTTCCGGTCTGGAAGAGAACCCACGCTGCGGTTGAGGGTCTTCTTTCCGATGGGGGCCCCGACCGTCTGCGGAAGGATCTAGGCGCACTCTCCTGATCGCCTAGAAGGCCGGGAAGCCCCGGTCCATCCGGCCACGGGCTTATTCGCCACCTGTCCTAAGAAGGCCTGGTCAACGGCACTGGAATTCGGTAACCTCGCGGAGCGCTGCCTCCTCGCTTTCGTCGTGGTCCTTGTCGTGCCCCAGCTTCTTCAAGACTTCTTGTGTGACGCGGAGGTGGAAATCGCGAATCTGGCCGAGTGCGGCATGGCTCTGCGCTGGAATCCGGGCCAGATAGTCCTCACCTTTTGGACTTAGGCTCCAGTCGTTGCCCGGGAAGGCGGCACCCCCCTGGAAGAGTGACGGGTTCCCACTGACGATCGGGGTGTACTCGACGCCGAACTGCGCTGCCGCCTGCACGTAACCCGTGATGAACTCCGCGTCCGGCACATTGGATTCCAACGAAAGGTAGGCGCGCCCGTATTGGGTGTAGCCGCTGGTGTCGGTTGAGAAGATCTGGGGATCGATCCGCCCGACGGTGTCGAAAAGCGCCGCAGACCGCTCGAGCGACGGGGGCGTGGCGAAGTTCAAGACCACGTAGTTTGCCGGAAAGTCGAAGCTTGCCGTATTCTCTGTGTCGAGCAGGAACGCGCTCCCCTGCGACAAGACGTACCCCAGGCTGTCGGTCAACACCTTGATGTCGCCGATGCTCGCCGCATTCGGGCCGCTGTCGATCACGGTGTACACGTAAGCGGGATTGGTGTGTCCTTGGAAGCCGCCCGCGCCGACCTCGAAGTGCGTGTTCAGGCCGTTGATCGTGGTGATGGCGCGGGTCGTGGAGAGCGCGTGGATCACCCGGTCCACGATGCCGCAGTGAAGGAGTCGCTCGGCAAAGGCCCCCCGAACATCCAGGGGCTGGTCTCTGAGCAGCTGGGTGTCGATGACGGTCGGGTTGGCGATCGGTTCGACCGACCCGTAGGTGCCGGCTCCGGCAGTGCTTAGGAACGAGAGCGAAAGAACCGTTGTCAGGAGAGTCGTCGCAGCTTTCATGACCTGCCTTCCTTTCGGATCTGCCCGTCTTCTCCCACGCTGCCGTACCTTGGGACATTGGCCGATCGCGGCTCCTCGAAAGCGTGGGAGATACAGCGAGACCCTATGTCCCGAAGGGGACGCGTGTCAAGGACAGTTACGCGATGCGGTTGCCAGATCTGTTCTTGCTGAGCCCCGCCAAGCACCGGGAACCCCGGCCCCGTGTGCGCGGGGCGCGCTAAGCGTCGGTAACGGTGGTCGTGTCCTCACGCGCGGCGTGGGCCTTTTGCCGCCAGGTCGACGCGATAGCCATGACGGCCACGATCACATTAGCGACGATAACGGGTGGAGCGGCGATAGAGATACCGTAGGCGATCCACAGCGAGGCCGCCACCGCCTGCAGGCGGCGCAGGCCAACCGGGTCCTTGAAGAAATAGGAAGCGGCAAAAATGGCCGTGGCCACCCATCCAATCCACTCAGACACCGGGGGTCACCCGACTCGTGGTTCCTTCCGCGGCGACGGAATTCTCCCGGATTCGGAGAAAGTCGGTCCGGACCTTCTCCCACTCGTGGATCTGCAGTCCATGCGCCTCGAACAAAGAGCGGATGCGCAGCGGGTCTGTCCACCCCACGATATCCTCCAGAATCGGGACCAGGATGCTCAGAGTGTCATCGCTGAGGATCGCCCTCTTTGCGATCGGGGCAAGGAGCTTGCTTTCGGAGACCGCGACTGTGAAGCCCTCAAGGCGATTCACGTGCAGCATGGCGTGGATGTCGGAGCTGCCGTCACCGACGTAAACGACGTGGTGCGGGCTGATGTGCAGTTTCGCCTGCAAGTCTGCCAGCACCGCTACCTTCCCGTAACCTGCGGAGACCCGATGGATGGACTCGATCTCCCCTGTTGACGGGTGATAGTTGAAACGCGTCCCGAAGATGTGATCCGGCGGAATGATGCCCTCCAAGGCTGACTCGATGACCTCCTCGGGAGCGGCCGACACCACGTAGAACGAGAAGTGATGGCCCTCGATTCCGGCCTCGAGGATTTCGACCAACAAGCGAATGTTGTGCTTTAGACGAATCCGCTTCCCTACCTCGACCAGGTGTTCCTTGCGGACGCGGCGGTACTCCGGGTCGTGAAGGAGGAGATAAGCCAGCTCCCCGCCTTGCTGCACGAGGTTGATCCGGGCCAAGCCCGCGACCTTGTGGCCGAAGCCCGATGTGCCCAACAGCTCGCTCAAGACGATTCCGGAATCGCTGAAGCTGAGTGTCTGGTCGAAGTCGCTGGCGAGCAGGTAGTGTTTGGTTATCGCTCGGTCAGCGGGACGACTTCCGGGAAGGGGCATAGTGTGGGCCGGAAGTCCCACCAACGAGGGGTCTTCCAGGCTCGGGGAGTTGAGGTGCAAGGTACGTACCGCCAATGCGATCTCAGGTGCGCGCGGAGCAAGCTACTGAGCGCGAAGGAGTTGGACTACTGGCTTGGTGCCCAGGAGGACAACGAGAAAGCTACAGATGTGTCCCTCGGGTTAACCCTGCCGGACATTCCCGTCACGATAGGCTAGCCGTCGAAGAGATAGGGCTCGTCGTCACTGGACCCGTCCACGGGCGGCCACTCTCCAAACGGTCTCGACCTGGCCTCCGCGCACCGCCAGGATCTCGTCATGCAGGTTCGAGACGACGCAGGCGTGGTTGGGCAGAATGCGTAGGCGCTCTCCGACGCGCAAGGACTCCCCCTCGACTAGGTCGATGACCCCGTGCTCCTCGCTCAGACGCTGGACCCGGCTTTGGCGACCGACAATCCAGCCATGGCCACCGACTTGAGGTCGAAGCTGATCGCTGGATAGGGTCTTGCTGCCAGCGTCGACTACCGCCCGATCGCGGGCGGGCACGCTGACCACGGTCGTGAGCACGGTCAGCGCGCAGTCTTCGATACTGCAGGTACCGAGGCTCACCTGAGAGGCGTCCTGGTAGACGTAGGTTCCCGGCCGGCATTCCGTCACACCGCCCACCGCCATGGCGGAGAGTGCGGTCGGGGTCGAGCCCACGCTGACCTCCTCCACCGGAAGGCCCTCGCCCCGCAGGACTTGGGCGACTTCAGCCATAAGCCGGCCCTCGCTTTGGCCAGCCTGCATTACGGCCTCTGGAGTCATCGCGTGATAGCCCAGGCCCGAGTGCGCGAAGACACCGCGCAGCCGCAGACCTCGGAGCTCTGCGAGCCGGCGAGCCATCTTGAGCGCGTCTTCCGGAGGAACGCCGACGCGGTGCGAGCCGACGTCGATCTTGAGGAGGATGTCGAGGCGCCGGCCCGCAGCGTGAAATGCGTCCCCCAGCGTCCGAGCCCCTTCCAAGCTATCGGCGCCCACCGCTAATCGAAGCCGATCCCCGAGGGCGAGGAGCCGCCGGCCCTTGTCGGGTCCGACGACGGGGTAAGCGAGAAAGATGTCGTCGAAGCCCGCAGCCGCGAAAACCTCGGCTTCGCTGGGTTTTGCCAGGCAGAGGCCGCGGGCTCCCGCCGCTATCTGCATCCGCCCGACCTCGGGCACCTTATGCGTCTTGGCGTGTGGGCGCAGCGCTACGCCGCAGCGGCGAGCGGCCTCCGCCATCCGTGAGATGTTCCGCTGCAGGATATCGAGGTCCACGAGAACAGCGGGGGTCTCCACGTCGTGAACTGATCGAAACACTGACCGGCCTCCAAATGTCAAGGTATGCCGAGGCTCGACAATTTTAATCTGGCGAATGGAGTGCCACGAAGGACTCGATTCGAGCGAGCGTAACAGGAGCGAGAGGGGCAAAGAAGATAGCCAGGCCGTATAAGCCTTCGGCAGGCGTGACCCTAACGACCTCACCCCGGACCAGCGTCTCCTCGACCGTTCCCGGCAGCTCCAGAACGATTTCCAGGGGCGTCCCGACGGCAAGGGCCTCCCCCGCTTCGAGGAGAGCGCCCAGGCGGGATAGCGACTTGAGTTGTGCGACGAAGGTGGACTCCCCCCGCTGAACGCGGACCGGCACCTCGACCTCTCCTCGGGGCGCTCCGCGGCGGTCGGTGGTCATCCTGTTTCAGCCCGGCGGCGACTTCTTGTTGCCGCTCCCGAGTCACGCCGTCATGCGGGGCGATGGTGGTCTTCCTCCCCCCGTTGCAGACAGGCGCCGTTAATCGTGCCTCGAGCCCGAGAACGCCGTTGCCAAGCCCAAAGTAATGTAAGTCGATCCGGCCAGGTACCTTCCCGATCGCGCCAGGCCGGTTCGACCCTTGAGCCAGACGGCGGCCGTACTTGCCGCGACAGCCCACGCCGAGTCGGTCACGATCGCCATCGTTACGAACGTCATCCCCAAGAAGATTACTTGGGGGACCAGGGGTCCTTGGGGGTTAACGAACTGCGGAAGAAAAGCCAAGAAGAACAGAGCCGCCTTTGGGTTGAGAGCATTGACAACTGCGCCCTGCCAGAAGATTCGCCGAAGAGATTCGCGGGCGGGAGCGGCCTCCGTTACCTCAACGCTCCCAGCAAAGAGCCTCTGTATTCCTAGCCAAATCAAATAGGCGGCGCCCGCGTATTTCAAGACGCTGAAGGCGAGTGCCGACGACGCGATGATCGCGGAAAGGCCTAGGGCGGCTGCGGTTACGTGAAGGAGACCGCCGAGGCCAATTCCGAGAGACGAGACAAGCCCCGCGGTCCGACCCTGGCTCAGGCTTCTGGCCACGATATACGTCACCGCTGGCCCTGGAGTGATGAGAAGAAGGAAGGCTGCGACCACGAACAGACTCATCGCTGCGCCGCTTGGCATGGAACCTCCGTACCCCCAAAGGCGATTCTAGTGTCTCACGGTTGGTTGGCCAAGAGCACAGCCAGACTATGTGGTTTGCCCGACGGTCGCTCGGACACTCGCAAACAGTTCAGAGCGATATTTGCGGGCCGAATCTGCGACCTCACCTCGCGAGCCGGCCCTCGCTCCGCCCCGATGGCCTCAGAATGCGAACCCGGCGCGGGCGTAGAACCCGTTGTGCCCCTCGCTCCGGCCGTAGGAGAAGCTGAGGGTGTTGGCGCGGTCGAGCCAGGCGAACCAGAGCCCGCCCCCGTAGCCGGCGTGCCACTTGGTGGAGTTCTCGGGGTTGTAGTAGACGCGGCCCACGTCGCCGAAGCCGAGGACTCCCCAGGACCCGGGCAGGAAGACGTTGAATTGCGAGACGTAGATCCGGAGGTCGGCTTGGCCGTAGATCGCGGCATCGCCTGCATAACGGTGCCGCTGCAGGCCCCGGACCGGCTCGTCTCCGGCCGAGGGGCCAAACCCGCCCAGCCCCCCTCCCAGATAAGCCGCCTCGAAGTAAGGGTAGGTCCCGAAGACCTTCTTCCCCCCTGCGCGCAGGGCGAGGGTGGGGGCCTTGTCACCTCCGGGGGTCAGGTAAGCCGCGGCCCTGCCCTCCACCGAGCCGAAGGTCTCTGAGACGTCCCAGGCCTTGGGCCAGACCTCGCCCGTGACGCGTACCTCCGCCCCGCCCCGGGGGTAGCCGAGGCTCCGGAAGGCCACCCCCCCCGGCGCCTTGGACGCCTCGACGCGGGTGTCCAGCTCCAGGGTGCCCGTACCCCCGACCTCACCAAAGTCGCCGTATCCATAGGGCCGCTCTAGGTTGATGAGGGCGAGGTCCTGCTTGTGCTGGCTGGAGCCGTACTTGACGGTGGGGCCCAGGGAGAAGGTGAGGTTCTTCGCGAGGGGAATGAAGACGCTGGGGGTGAAGGAGTACTGCAGCTGCCTGGACTTGAAGAAATCGGAGTTCTGGTTCCCGCCGTCGGGGGTCTCGTTGCCGAAGCCGAAGAAATGGCTGGCCTCGACACCGGAGGCATAGGCGTACCAGCCCACGTAGACTCCCCGGTTCTCGAAGTGGAACTCCGCCTTGTAGTCGGCCCGGAACGTGCTTTCCGCCGTGGCCCAGGCGACACGGATGATGTGGCGGCTCGCGTAGGGCTCCTTGCGAAAACCGAAGGCCTGGGTGTCGATCCCACCCCCGATGAGGGCCCCAAGATCGCTGCCATAGGAGAGCCAAGGGACAAACAGGGTGTTGCGCCCCCAGTCACGGGGCGGAATCCAGGGCGCGCTCTTGGGGGGCGGCGGGGGGGTGTAGGGCTGGCGGTCGAGGTGAGAGCCGGGCCCCGGGAGGAGCTCCCCCGATCCGGTGTCGCTGAGCCGCGTGCCCCCGCCTTTCGTATCGTCCACCACCGCGTGGCCGTGCCCCCCAATGACGCGCACCGTGATGCTGTTGGGCTTGCCCAGGGTGACGACACGGTCGTTGCCGCCCATAAGGTAGATCTGCACCTCCTGGGTCTCGCCCTTGTGCAGCGTGCGGTGGAAGAAGGGCTCGCCCGCAGGCTTGCCGTCCTCTCCCTGCCGCCAGGCCTGGACGAGGGTGTCGCCATTGTCCAGCCGCTTGACCTCTACGTATTCCGGGGCGTCGGTCAGGTAAACCTTCACCTTGTCCGCAATGTACTCGTAGAACGCCTCCGCCCCCTCCACCAGATGGTCGCGCCTGCCCTTGAGGTCGTGGATGAGCCGCGCCCCGTCGATCTTGAAATACTCGGGCGGCATGCGGTGGGCCGCTCTATCGATCACCTCGTCCGTGATCTGAGACTTGAGCTCCTGGGCGACCTCCTTGTAGACCGGGCGCTCCAGACCGGCCAGGAGCTGACGGTCCTGGTCCCGCCCGTTCCAGGTGAGGCCCTCCATCCCGGGATAGTGGTCGCTGTAGTTCTGGAGGATGGGGATGCGGGGGCGGGCGAGGGCCAGAACCAGCCCCTCATAGCGGCAAAACGCCTGGTCCCGGTCGTCCGGGATCGGCTGCCAGAGCTCCTTCTCCGGGAACTTCGCCCAGCGCCACTGGTCCCGGTGGCGGTCGAAGTCCCCGATCATGATGTCCAGAAGTCGTGCCTTCAAAAGGGCCCGGGTGTCCGGCCGGTCCTTGGAGTCGGTCTCGATCCGCTTGTAGAACACGTCGTGTTTCAAGATCTCCGTCGCGCCCTGGAAGCCCGGATTCTTGTCGGACTTCGCCCCCGGATACTCGAAGACCTGGCCCACGAGGCCCGCAAAGTCCTTACGGAATTCCCCGAGCGCGGGGTCGTCGGGCATGACCAGGATGAGCTGCTCCGTGCGCAGGATCCCCGACGCCTTCATGAGCTCGTCCACGACGAAAAAGGATGCGGGATGGTTGGCCGCGATCTGGTCCTGAACGAGGCTCTTGGCCCAGGTGTCCTGCAGGTCCGCGGGAAGGATGCTGGTGGGATCCTTGTCGATCCCGCGGAAGGTGTAGTCCCGACCATCCGCCCCCTTCATGGCCAGGCCCTTCGTCTCCACTCCGCCGACACGGAAAAGGGGCTTGAGGCCCCCTGCAAAGGTCTGCAAATTCAAGACCTCTACCCGGATCGGCGTCGTCCAGAGCGGGCGGTAGTCCGTGCCCCAGAGCCAGCAGTGGAACCCGCCCGCCTTGTACTTCGGGCCGATCGCGACCTGGCGTACCTCTCCCCCACCTGGACTCTCAGCATCCTCGGTCACGCTGGTTGCCACCGCCAGGGGGGCGG
>DATMQU010000353.1:0-4752 GCA_035566715.1 Vicinamibacteria bacterium | reverse complement strand
GCCGGAGACAAGGCCGGCCGCGCGGAGGAAGGACCCGGTGTCTGCCCCCTCCTCGCCCTTGACCTGCTGCTCCAAGATCGCTAAACTGTCAGTTTGTCGCCGTTAAGAGGGAGGAGAGAGTGGCACAACACGCGTCGGCTCTGAGGCAGATGCGGCAGAGCCTGAGGCACCGGGCCCGCAACAAGAAGAGCCTGTCCCAGCTCAAGACCCAGGTGAAGAAGCTCCGCGCGGCCATCGCCAAGGGTGACGCCGCCGCCGCCCGCGCGCTTCTGCCCGAGACGGTGGGGCAGATCGACAAGGCCGCCCGCAAGGGCGTCGTCCACGACAACGCGGCCGGCCGATACAAGAGCCGGCTCTCGCGCAAGGTCAACGCCCTGGCCGGGGCGCGTTCCTAGCCCCCCCCCGCGACCCCGAGCAGGCCTCCGCCACTGCCACCGTCAGGGCCACGCGGGCGTCGGCTCCCGTCTTCATCCCGCGGTCGGCGCGGCCCAGGGCCACCAGCGCCCGCTTCAGATCGGGCTCTGACCAGCGCTCCGCGGCCTCGAGGAGCGCGGGCAGCTTGAAGGCCATGTTCGCCGGCAGCAGGCGGGCGATTTCCCCCCGCGGGGCGCGCCGCGCGCGGAGGGCCACCGCCTCCCGCACCTGCCGGAGCGAGCGGTAGAGCGTGCCCACGATCTTCACCGGCTCCTCCCCCTCCTCGAGCAGCGCCTCCGTCAGGGACAGCACCCGATCCGCGTCCCGCCCCGCGATCGCGTCGCCCAGACGGTAGAACGGCGGGGCCAGCCCCCGCCCCAGCACCTCCGCTACCGCTTCCGCGGAGAGCGCGCGTTCGCCTTGGCCGTAGGCCTGCAGCTTGTCGAGCTCGCCCATGAGCCGCCGCAGGTCCTGGCCCACGCGCTCCAGGAGCTCCTCGAACCCCTCCTCCGTCAGCTTGAGCTTAAGCCGGCGGGCGTGTTCGGCCACGTAGCCCCGGAGCGCCTGGCCCTTCTTGGGCTCGGCCCGCACCACCGCCGCCTTGGCCAGGAGCTGCTTGAAGGCCGTTCGCCGCTTGTCCAGGTGGGCGGCGAGAAAGATGAGGGTCACCCCCGGGGTGGGGCTCTCGAGGTAAGACTCGAGACCCTCCCCGTCTCCCTTGAGGCCTTCCGCCCCCCGGACCACGATCGCCCGGCGCTCCGCGAAGAGAGACCCCATGCCCGCGGAGTCGAGGACGCGGGCCCAGGTCGTCTCATCTCCGTGCAGGGCCTGAACCGCGGCCGCCCGTTCGGGCCCGACCGCTCTCTGCAGGAGCTCCTCCAAGGCCTCCTCGGCCAGAAAGGAGTCCGTGCCCAGTATCAGATGGACGCCCGCCGCGGGGCCGCTCAACGGCAATCGGCCGGGCTCAGAACGCCTCCAGCATGGCCGCCACCAACGTGCGGGCGAAGGCGGTCCCCAGGCGATCGATGGTCTGGTCCTCGCGATCGAAGTAGCCCGTGGACACGTCCCCGATGTCGTACTCGTCGCGGAACGAGAAGCCCTCGCTAGCCCAGATCGGATCCTTCTGCCCGATCTTCTTGTAGGTGACCTTGGCCACGAGCGTGATCAGGTAGCGGTTGGCCTGGGTGCGGATCCCGCCCTCCGTGCCCAGACCCACGGGGGTGACGGTGTAGGCCGTGATCTCTCCCTCCACCAGGGCGTCCACTCCCGACGGCTCCTGCACGACCGTGAACCGGTTGCGCTTCTGGAGCTCCTCGATGACCTTCTGGGTGATCTTCTGGTCCAGGCCCGGCTTGCCGGTGCGGTCCTTGAAGAGAGGTACCCCCAGGCGCTTGATGGAGGGATCGGTGGTGATCCCTTTGCCCACGAGGGCGTACCCGCAGCCGGGCCCGAGGGCGAGCAGGCCGAGGACGGCCGCCGCCCGCGCCCTCATCGGGTCACCACGCTGACCAGCCGCCCGGGCACCACCACCACCTTTACGATCTCCTTCCCCTTCACGTGCTCGGCCACCGCGGCCAGGGCCCAGCGCCGGACGTCCTCCTCCCCCGCTTCCCGCGGCACCGTCACGTGCCCCCGGACCTTGCCGTTGACCTGCACGGCCAGCTCCAGCGCCTCCTCCCGCGCGGCCACGGGATCCGCCACCGGCCAGGCCGCGCGCACGAGCCCGCCCTTCCGGCCCAGCCGCTCCGCAAGCTCCTCGCAGAGATGGGGAGTGAAGGGGTTCAGGAGGAGGACCAGGGTCTCGAGGGCCTCGCGGAGCACCGCCCGGCCCCCCTCCTCCCCGGCCACCCTCGCCTCCAGCTCGACGATGGTGTTGTAGAGCTCCATCATGGCCGCTACCGCCGTGTTCAACTGCAGCCGCTCCTCGATGTCGCGCGTGACCTTGGCCACCGTCTGGTGCACCTTGCGCCGGAGGTCGCGGCCGGCCGGGGGCAGGTCGCGGGGGGGGTCGGAGGCGCTGGCCAGCTCCTCCGCGTGCCGCTCCACCAGGCGCCACACCTTGTTGACGAAGCGGTGAGCCCCCGCGATGTTCTCGTCACTCCACTCCAGGGGCAGCTCCGGAGGGGCCACGAACAGGATGTAGAGCCGGAGGGTGTCCGCCCCGTAGCGATCGATCATGTCGTCGGGGGCCACCGTGTTCCCCTTCGACTTGGACATCACGTCCCCGTCCTTGTGGACCATACCCTGGGGGAAGAGCCGGGTCACCGGCTCGTCGAAGGGCACGAGCCCGAGGTCCCGCATGAACTTGGTCCAGAAACGGGAGTACACGAGGTGCAGGATCGCGTGCTCGATCCCGCCCACGTAGAGATCGATGGGGAACCAGTAGCGCACGGCCGCGGGGTCGAAGGGCCCATCCGCCTTCCGCGGCGAGAGGTAACGGTAGAAATACCAGGACGAGTCCACGAAGGTATCCATGGTGTCCGTCTCGCGGCGGGCCCGGCCCCCGCAGCGGGGGCAGGTGGCCTCCACGAAGGCGGCCACCTTCTCGAGGGGGTTCCCGCCCTCCCCCGTGAAGGGGGCGTCGGGGGGCAGCACCACCGGCAGATCCTTCTCCGGAACCGGGACCAGCCCGTCCGTCGGGCAATAGAGGACGGGAATCGGCGTCCCCCAATAACGCTGCCGGCTGATCAGCCAATCCTTGAGCCGGTAGGTCACGGTGGCCTTGCCGAAGCCCTGGGCGGCGGCGTGGGCGGCCATGCGGGCCTTGGCCTCCTCGGAGAGAAGGCCGTTGAAGGCCCCGCTGTTCACGAGGCGGCCCGGCCCATCGTAGGCCGCGGCCAGGGCGTCCCCCTCGAGCGGTGTCCCCTCCCCCTGAATCACGACCCGGATGGGGATCCCGTACTTGCGCGCGAACTCGAAGTCGCGCTGGTCGTGGGCGGGCACGGCCATGATGGCGCCCGTTCCGTACCCCATGAGCACGAAGTTACCCACCCAGATCGGGATCCGCTCGCCGCTGAAGGGGTTCGTGGCGTAGCGCCCCGTGAAGACACCCTCTTTTTCGATGCGGCCCTCCAGCCGCGCGCGTCGATCCTGGGCGCGCAGGCGGGCGATGGCGGTCCGCGCCTCCTCCACCCCGGGGGTGCCCGCGAGAAGGGTCTCCACCATCCCGTGCTCGGGGGCCAGCACCATGAAGGTCGCGCCGAAGATGGTGTCGATGCGGGTGGTGAAGATGCGGATCGGCTCCCCCCCCGGCACCGGAAAGTCCACCTCCGCCCCCGGCGAACGGCCGACCCAGTTGCGCTGCTGGACGAGCACGCGCTCCGGCCAGGCCTCGAGCTGGGCCATGTCGTCGAGGAGCTGGTCCTGGTAGGCGGTGATGCGGAGGAACCACTGGTCCAGCTCGCGCTCCTCGACCTTGCTGTGGCAGCGCCAGCACTCCCCTCCCTCCGCCTGCTCGTTGGCGAGCACGGTCTGGCAGGAGGGGCACCAGTTGACGGCCGCCTTCTTCCGGTAGGCGATCCCCCGCTCCAGCATGCGCAGGAAAAACCACTGGTTCCAGCGGTAGTACTCCGGGTCGCAGGTCGCGATCTCGCGGCTCCAGGGGTAGCTGAAGCCAAGACGCTGGAGCTGCCGCTTCATGCCCGCGATGTTCGCCCGCGTCCACTTCTCGGGGTGGATCGCGTTCTTGATGGCCGCGTTCTCCGCGGGGAGGCCGAGGGCGTCCCAGCCGATGGGGTGAAGGACGTTGAAGCCCCGCATCGTCCGGTAGCGCGCCACCACGTCCGTGATGCAGTAGTTGCGCACGTGCCCGACGTGGATGTCGCCCGAGGGGTAGGGCAGCATCTCCAAGCAGTAGTACTTCGGGCGGGAGGGGTCCTCCGTCACCTCGAAGGCCCCCCGCTCCCGCCAGCGCTCCTGCCAGCGCCTCTCAATCTCGTCGAATGGATACTCGCTCATGCGCTTCTGGTCGATAAAGAATCGATGCTAACACAGGCCCCCGGAACGCCCTCAGGAGCCCAGGATCGGCCAATACTCCCGCAGTTCCCGGCAGTAGGCGGGGACGAGGGTCTGCACCCGTCCCCCCGAGGCGGGAGGCAAGGGAGCGTGCTTCTCTCCCAGGAGGACGCGCGTGACCGACGCCGCTCCCCCCGCCAGCGCGTCCAGGCCGTAGCCGCCCTCGAGGACGAAGAGGGCCCGGCCTTGGGCGGCCCCCGCCGCGATGCCCAGGCACACGTCCGCGAGCTCCGCGTAGCCCTCGGCGGTCAGGTCCATGCCGGCCAGCGGATCCCCGCGGGCGGCGTCAAAGCCCGCGGACACCAGCAAGAGCTCGGGGTCGAA
>DATMQU010000352.1:0-3935 GCA_035566715.1 Vicinamibacteria bacterium | reverse complement strand
ACGAAGGGCAGGCAGTCCTGGACGATCTTGGCGTTGCCGCCGATCATGGCCAGGCGGCCGATGCGGCAGAACTGATGGACGACCACCCCCCCCGACAGGAAGGCCCGATCCGCGATCTCCACATGACCGGCCAGGGCCACGTTGTTGGCGAGGATGACCCCGTCCCCGATACGATCGTCGTGGGCCACGTGGGCGTAGGCCATGAAGAAGCACTCCGAGCCCACCACCGTGGTCCCGCCCGGAGCCGAGGAGCGGTGGAGGGTCACGCCCTCGCGGATGCGGTTGCCGTCCCCGATCCTGAGGTGGGTCTCGCCCCCCGCGAAGGCCACATCCTGGGGCTCGCCCCCCAGGACCGCGCCCTCGTGGACGGTGTTGTGGGCGCCCAGGTGCGTGAAGCGCTTCACCACCGCGTGGGCCCGGATCTCGCTCCCCTCCCCGATGACCACCTGGTCCTCCACCACGCAGTGGGGGCCGAGCACGACCCCCCGCCCCAGGGTGGCGCCCGGGCTCAGGATGGCGGTGGGGTGGACGCTCATGCGCGGATCAGGGGGCGCCCCGATACCCGGGGCCCTTCAAGGCGCGACCGGGCCGGGCGGCCGTGATCTTGCCCCCGTCCACCACGAGCTCGCCGTTCACGGCCACGTAGGGGATGCCCTCGCTGTAGTGCAGCGGGTCCTCGTAGGTCGAGCGGTCGCGGACGGTCTGGGGATCGAAGGCCACGAGATCCGCCGCCATCCCCGGCCGGAGGATCCCGCGCTCGGAGAGCCCCATGCGCGAGGCGGGCAGGGACGTCATCTTGCGGATGGCCTCCTCGAGGGGGAGCAGCTTCTCCTCCCGAACGTATTTCCCCAGGATGCGGGCGGCGGAGCCCCAGGCCCGGGGATGCGACTTCTCCTCGGAGAAGATGCCGTCTTCCGCCACCGCCCCCGAGTCGGTGCCGAGCGAGACCAGGGGGTGACGCAGGGCGGTCCGGACATCCTCCTCGCTCATGATGAAGATCACGTTGGAGGTGTTGGCCCGGTCGGCGATGACCAGATCCATGAGCACGTCCCGAGGGTCCTTCGCTTCCTCCTTCCCGATCTGCTCCAGGGTCTTCCCCTCGTACTTCTTGAGGCCGGTGTTCACGACGCTGACGATGAGGATCCCCGAGGGCCCCCCCCCGCCCAGGTACTGGTTTTCCCAGCTGGGGTCGTCCCTCAGGAGCTCGGCCTTGGCCCGTTCCCGCAGAGAGGGATCCTGGAGGCGCGCGATCATCTTGTCCTTGCCCCCCTCCCGCACCCAGAGGGGCAGGCCGGCGTCGAGGCCGTTCTGGCCCGCGATGTAGGGGTATTGGTCGGCGGAGATGTCCAGCCCTTGCGCCCGCGCCCGTTCCAGGCGCTGCAGCACCTCCGGCATCCGGCCCCAATTCTTCCGGTAGGCGGTCTTCAGGTGGTAGATCTGAGCCGGGATCCGAGCCTCGCGAGCTACCCGGAACACCTCGTCCAGGCTCTCGTCGATGAGGCTCGACTCCGAGCGCTGGTGCGAGATGTAGCTGCCCCCGTAGCGGGCGGCCACCCGGGCCAGGGCAATGATCTCGTCGGTGGAGGCGAAGCGATCCGGCACGTACTGCAGGGAGGTGGAGAGGCCGAGGGCGCCCTCCTCCATGGCCCGGGCCACCGCCTCCTCCATGGCCGCGAGCTCGGAGGGGGTGGCCGCCCGCTCCTCCTGGCCGATCACGAGGTCGCGCACCCCCCCCGCCCCCACGAACGTCCCCAGGTTGATGGCGGGCCGCGCGCGCGCGAACGCCTTCCAGTAGCCCTCCAGGGTCGTCCAGTCGGGCGTCACCCCGTAGCGGGCGTAGGTCTCCTTGTTGCTGGCGAGCATGCGGGCGTTCAGGGGGGCGATGGAGGTGCCCTCGCCCGTGATCTCGGTCGTGATGCCCTGGGTGATCTTGCTGGCCGCGCGGTTGTCGACGAGCACGTTGTACTCGGACTGCCCGAGCATGTCGATGAAACCGGGGGCCACCACCAGGCGGGAGGCGTCGATGCGGCGCCGGGCCGGCACCCGGGCGAGATCGCCCACCGCCGCGATGCGGTCCCCGCGCACACACACGTCGGCTCGGAACCAGGGGGCGCCGGTGCCGTCCACGACCCGGCCGCCCGCGAGGACGAGGTCGCAGGCCAAGGGGGGCGCGGCGTCGGCCCGGCCCAGAAGGGCCAAGGGAAGCACGGCGGCCAGGGCGTAAGAAATCCTTTGCAACGCTCACCTCCGAGGGCCCGATTCTAGCGCGGTCCGGCTCTGAGCCGCCGCTTGTCACGGGGGGCCCCGGGTGGTAGCAGTTACGCCGTGGTCTCGCGCCTCTCTGGCCTGCTTCTCTTCCTGCCCGTCCCCCTCGTGCTCTGGCTCTTCACCCAGACTCCCCTCGGGGTCGCCCCGTCCCTCGGCCTGGGAGCGGTCCTCGTGGTCACCCACCGCTTGTATGCCCGCCCCTATGCGCGGCGGCGGGCGGAGGAACGGTGCCTCTGGTGTGGGGGACCGGCCGCGAGCGGCCCCCGTGTGCGGGCCGAGGAGCCCTTCGGGATCACGGCTTGGCGCGCCTGCCGTGCCGCCCACGCCCACCGCCTGGAGGGGGTCTTGGGCTGGGCCGGCCGCCACGCGGGTTTTCTTAGGCTCGGCATCCTGGGCACGCTCGTCGTGTTCCTGCCGGGCGCGCTCCTGGCTGACCGCGGGCTCCTCGGACCCCTTACCACCGCCGACGCGGTCGCGTTCTTCCGCACCGGCGTCGCCCTCACCGTGCTTCCCCTGGGCTGGCTCTCCTCCCCCGCCGGCCCGCCGTCGCCCGAGGCGGCGCGGCTGCCCTTCCCCCTCCACATCCAGGCTCTCGTCGGCACGGCGGTGGTCGTGTGGCTGTTCCGACTGGTGGGCCTTCTCTGGCTCGGCCTCGGCCTTTGGCACGCGCTGCGCCGGTTGGGGTGGATGTAGGTGCCTTTGGCCGGCGATCGGTGGAGGGTGGGCGCGCCGGGGCCGCCCGAAAGAGGCCTCCGCCTACTTGGGGGCCGGAACGCGCGCGGGATGTTCGTCCGCGCCTCGAGAGCTGCCGTCCGGCCCGGCGCGGAGGGGGGCCGGAGGTGAACCAAAACGACTTTCCGCGCAACGAGTTCGCGAGCTCCTGAGTCAGGACGGAGCCGGGCGGGAGGACCGCCCGGCTCCGTCACCCCCGATTACTTGGCGGCCGGGGCCCCCTCCTTCTGCTTGACCGTCTCCAGGTTGATGCTCACGTTGACGTCGTCCCCCAGCAGCGTCCCTCCGTTGTCCAGGACCTTGTTCCAGACGATCCCGTAGTCCTTGCGGTTGAGGGTGGTCGAGGTCTCGAAGCCGGCCCTCTCGTTGCCCCAGGGATCCTTCGCGAATCCCAGGAAAGTGACGGGCAGCACCACCTCCTTGGCGACCCCGTGGATGGTCAGGGGGCCGCTAACGTTGTAGTGGTCCTTCCCGGTGGCCACGATCTTCGAGCTCTTGAACGTGATCTCGGGCAGCTTCTCGACGTCGAAGAAATTGGGCGAGCGCAGGTCCTTGTCGCGGGCGTCGTTGGCGGTGTCGATGCTGGCCGTCTTGATCGTGAACTCCACCGAGGAGAGCTCGGGCTTGGCGGCGTCGGTGTGGATGGTCCCGGAGAATTCCCGGAAGCGGCCGCTCACCTTGCCCACCAGATGGCGGACCTGGAACAGGGCTTCGGAGTGGCCCTTGTCGATGTTGTAGGTGTCGGCGGCAAGGACGGGGGTAGCGGCCAGCGCGAACGCGGCCAGGGTTGGGAGCTTGCGGATCATGGTTTTCTCTCCTTATCTAAGTGCACAGGGGGTTGGGAGGGGCCGACCCCGCCCCTCCGGATGACATCCAGCAGACTTATGAGCCGCCGGGTGTGGTTGCTGCCCAGGGGACGAAGGAAGCTCTCGGTG
>DATMQU010000351.1:0-5327 GCA_035566715.1 Vicinamibacteria bacterium | reverse complement strand
AGCTGCACCACCACGTCCAGCAACTGGCCGGCGCGCGCGAGCCGGGCCTCGGGGCTGTCGTCCTGCGGCGGGTGCTCAACCGTTTGGTAAACCCGGGTGCCGCCCTCGCGCCGCGCCACGCGCAGCAACCCGCGATAGTGCAGCCCCTCCAGCAGGTGATTGCTGACATGCAGGTCGGCGCCCCAGCGCTTGATGCGGCCATGGTCGAAATGCGCCTGCACGTCCCTGGGGTAGGTGAGACCGTGCTGGCACACAAAGGCCAGCACTTCCTGGGCGCGCGCCTGCATCTTGGCGTCCCAGGCGTTCCAGGCGCGTGGCGCCCCGCGCGGATGCAGTAGGGACAGGGTCTGGCTGGGCAGGAACCCGTAGTTGATGAAGAAGGCCTCTTCGATCGCCAGGCGCGGATAGCGGCGCTCCAGCTCCCCGACGCGATAGTCTTTAACGCGGTGCGCGAGGATCAGATCCTGGGCGCGAGCGGGCGCGCGCATCGGATCGGCCTGGACAAAGCCAAGGCGAGCTATGGCCCGCTGCAGGCTGGTGGGCTTGAAAAGGCTGCGCGCAATCGTGTATCGGCGAAGCTGCTGGAGGCTGGGGGCTTTGAGGGGGCTCACACGTGGCGTCCGGTATTGGTAAGGATCATTGCCCCTAGTTTATGCGTCGCACAGTATTTATCGTTCGCTGATCGGAATTCAACGAAATCAAACTTTGAACATGAACTCTTCCTGCATCGAGGGTCCATGTCTATCTGCTCGGTGATCTATTTGTGGAAGTGATTGCGCGGAACAAGACGCTACACCTGCGAGTCTTCAACTCCTACGAAACATAATTTCCCTCAACATACAACTACCCGGCTGCTACCCATCTAGGGAGCCTTGCTGGCGACCACGCCGATATTCGCGATGCCGTCACCCTTCTTCAGCGAGGGGACCGCGTCGATGTGCAGGATGACCCCGGCGACCGGCGCCCGGGCCTCAAAGATGGTCTTGCCGAAGAAGTCGGTGACGTAGCCCAGCTTCATCCCGGCTTCGACGTAGGCGCCGCGCTTCACCAGCGGATAGAAGATTCCGTCGGCGGGGCTGGTAACGTCGGAAAGGCTCTGAATCCAGACGGGATTCTCGATGGGATGAGCCTCCCCAGAGAGCATCTTGAGAACCCGCATGGTGCTGAGCGTACCGTTGACCAGCAGGGCGACATCGTCGGTCTCGACGGTGCCTGCGTGGCCGGCCTCGACGACAATCGAAGGCTTGCCGCGAACCGCCGCGGTGTTGTCGAGATACCGCGTGGCGGCGGGGTCAGAGGGGCGCTCGCGCCAGATGATGATGTGGTCCAGGCCGAAGGCCAGCACCATTTCCTTGGAGATGCGGTCCTGCTCGACCTTGCCGGTGGGAGCCCAGTAGCTGTAGGGACGCAAACTCTCGTCCAGGTCGCCGCCGTGGTAGTCGATCAGGTAGTCGCAGCGGTCCACGACTTGTTTGGTGATGAGGTAGGAAGCCCGCTCGGTCTGCGTGCCGTCGGCTTTGCCGGGGTAGAAGCGGTTCATGCTCTTGTTGTCGACGGGATTGACATGCGGCACTTTCTGCTCGAACGACGGGATGTTGACCAACGGCAGCAGCACAACGGTACCCGACAGCTGCGCGGGATCAAGAGCGGGGATCAGCTTTTCCAAGGCAATGATGGAGGCGTACTCCGTACCGTGGGCTCCGGAGACCAGGGCCAGAACCGGACCGGGCTTGGAGCCGTTTATGACCATCACGGGAATACTGGTGGCAGCGTCGCTTCCGGCGGGGACCTCAAGATAGCCGGTGGCTTTCTGGCCGGGAGCCGCTGAGGCACTGCCTACCGCGAATGGCGCTTGGGCCCGAACCAAAAGCGGTGCCAAGAACGCCAAACTAAGCGCAGGAACAAGAGCGAGCCTGGAAAAACGCATGATGTGCCTCCAAGGGGCGGGAGAAGCCGCCGGGAGAATAGCGCGGGCTGCGGACTTGAGCAATGGGAGTTGAGCAGTCGGCGGCTATTCGCCGGCCTTTACGGGGGCTTCGCTGGGTGGGGTGGCTGGCGTCGGGTCGCCTTTGACGTAGTGCCCATACCAGGCCACGTAGCGTTCCAGCCGATCTTTGATATGCGAAGGTGTTTTGAATTCGTGGTACTCGTCGGGGTAAACGACGAGCTCCGTGGTGCGGCCGAGGCTCTTCAGTGCCTGATACATCTGCTCGCCGCCGAGGATGGGAACGTTCCAATCGATGCTGCCGCCCATGAACAAGCTGGGCGTCGTGATGTTAGCAACCTTATAGAAGGGGGAGAGCTTCTTCCAGACCACCTCGTTTTCCCACGGGCGGCCCAGTTCGGTCTCGTAATCCTTCTGGTATTGGTCGTGGCCGTAGTTGCTGATGTTCAGGGCTTCGCCCGCGCCGGAGATGGCCGCTTTGAAGCGAGTGGTCTGGGCGATGATGAAATCGGTGGAGATGCCCCCGTAGGACCAGCCGCCCACGCCGAGCTTGTCGGGATCGGCGATGCCCTGGTCGATGGCGTAGTCGACCATGGCCATGTCGTCTTGGTAGTCCTTGTTGCCCCAGTCGGCAAAGATGGCTTGGCAGAATTTTTGGCCATAGCCGGACGACCCGCGGGGATTGGGGAACAGCACCACGTAGCCGTTCGCGGCAAAGAGCTGGGCAAGGTGAGTGAACTCAGCGTAGTACGCCCAGACCGGCCCACCGTGAGGGCGCAGAATCGCGGGGTATTTCTTGCCGGGAGTGTAGTCGAGCGGCTTATAGAGATAGCCCGCGACCGTTGTGCCGTCCTTACTTTTGAAGTGGACGTATTCGGGCTGCACCAGCTTGAGTTGCGAGAGGAGCGCATCGTTGGTGTGCGTGATGCGGTTGAGCTTCCCGCCTGGCGCGGAGGTCACGTAGATCTCGTCGGGGCGGTCCTGCATGCTGATTTGCGCGGCGATTTCGCCGGTCTTGGCGACCGAGTAGGCATAAATGATGAAGCGGCCGCCGATGGGGCGAGTGACTTCGCCGCCGGTGACCGCTACGCGGCAGAGGTCCAGCGTGCCGTCATCGTCGGCGAGGAAGTAGACGCTCTTGCCGTCCGGCGAAAAGTGCGGGTCGCTGGAGAAGCGATCGAAAGCGAGGGTGAGGACCTTGGCTTCGCCGCCGGTCGAGGGGGAGACCGCTACGTGCTTGGTGGCGTACTCGAACAGCTTGGGCTCGATCTGGGTGATGTAGGCGATCCACCTGCCGTCCGGGGACCAAGCCGGCGAATTGTCTGAGCCGGGGTTCGTGGTGATCTGCGTGAGCTGAGCGCCTTTGTCGACGTTGTCCGCGGCTACGACCCAAATGTCGGTGTTGTAGTTGCGATCGGGGTCAGGCTTGGAGCGGTTGCTGGTGAAGGCCAGCTGCTTTCCGTCGGGAGACCACGCGGGCTGCGAATCGTCGTAGTCGCCAGAGGTGATTTGCGTGAGGCTCTTGGTTGCCAGATCGAGAATGTACAGATGCGTGCGGCGGCGGTCCAAATAGCCTATTTCGTCTTGTTTGAATTGCAGGCGATCGATGACCCAGGGCTTTTGGGTCTTGGGCTTCTTCTCTTTGTCTTTGGCGGCTTTGTCGTCGCTGTCTTGATCGTCTTTCTGGTCCTTCGCTCGGTCTTTTGCTGCGTCCAATTCTTCGGGAGAGGGATCGCGGAGGACCACGACCAGCCGGCGGCTGTCCGGGGACCAAGCCACGTCCTCGACATCTTGGGCCGTGTCGGTGAGGCGCTGGGCTTCGCCGCCGAGGCGGTTGAGCAGCCAGAGTTGGGTCTTGCCTTCGTCGCGAGCGGAGAGGAAGGCCAGGTATTTGCCGTCCGGGCTCCAGCGGGGTTGCGAGGAAGAGGCGTGCTCCGCGGTCATCGGGATCGGTTCGCCACCGGCCGTCGGGACCATCCAGATTCGTTCTTCGCTCTTGTCGTCCTTTAAGGTTGAGGTCCTGACCGTGTAGGCGACCCACTGGGCGTCGGGGCTCAACTGCGGATCCTGGACTTCGCGAATCTGGAAGGCATCATCGATGGTGATGGCTCGCGGAGCCGCGGGCGACTGCTGGGCCGAAGCGGCGAGCGGTAGAGCCAGGAGCGCGAAGACGAGCGAGAGCCGAGAGCCGGGTTTCATTCAAAGGACTCCTAAGAGTGGATATATAAGGTCAGACGCAAACCGGCGGAGTTTAGCATAGGGGCGGGTGAAAGAAAGGTTGCGGAGCATCCGTGCGCGGCGATCTCGGCCAGGTGCCGTGGGCTTATTCGTAGCTGTCGTTGCGGAAGGTAGAGGCGGTTGCTCCGGGGTAAGCAGCGTGCCTCGGTAGACTCCGGGCGGGGCGAGCCCCGTCCCCTACAAGGAAGAAACTGCCGCGGACCCGTACTATCGAACAGCTAACGAAAACCGGGGCGGCGCGAAAGAAAATTGCGTCGAGGCCCATTTTTTTCTTGCATGGGGTGATGGAGCTTGTATTCTGCGATGGCGAACTCGCTCTGTGCCTGGCGAGCGAGAGTCGCTCAAGGAGGACGAGAGTAAAAATTGAGTACGTTATCGCTGCCCGCCCAACTTCCCTCTCGCGCAATCCCAACAGCGAAAAAAAGAGCCGCAAAGCTGACGCTCTGGCCGCTCGTGGCGGCAACTTTCTTCATGGTGTCCGGAGGCACGTATGGCACGGAAGAGATCGTGCACGGAGCCGGCTACGGACGCGCGATTCTGATTCTGCTCTTCACGCCGGTGCTGTGGAGCCTGCCTACGGCGTTCATGATCGGGGAACTCTCGAGCGCGCTGCCCGCGGAGGGCGGCTACTACGCCTGGGTGCGTCGCGGACTCGGAAATTTCTGGGGTTTTCAAGAGGCCTGGCTGTCGCTGGCCGCCAGCATCTTTGATATGGCGATTTATCCGACGCTGTTCGTGGGGTACTTGACGCAGGTAGCGCCGTGGTTCCGCGAGGGCCATCGCGGGGTGTTTGTGGGCTTGTTCGTGGTGGCGGCTTGCGCGGGGTTGAATATCGCGGGGATTCGAGTGGTGGGAATTACCTCGCTGTGGCTGTTCTTTCTGTTGTCGGCGCCTTTTGCGTTGATCGTGTTGCTGTCGCCGTTCCGGGCTGGTGCGCTGGCTGATGTGCACCTGGCGCCCGCCACGTCGACGGTGGGCCTGATCGGTGGGACGCTGATCGCCATGTGGAACTACATGGGCTGGGACAATGCCTCGACCATCGCGCAGGAAGTCGAGCGGCCGCAGCGTACCTATCCAAGGGCGATGATCGCCGCTGTCATCCTGGTGTCAATCACCTACGTTCTGCCGTTTGTGGCTGTCTACT
>DATMQU010000350.1:0-6019 GCA_035566715.1 Vicinamibacteria bacterium | reverse complement strand
TGGCCGCCCAGCAGACCCGCCCCTGACTGAGTCGCCCGTCTCCGGGGGCCTAAACCCTGTTCCTGCTGGATCTTACCCCTCCGGGTCACAACCGGCTCCCCGTTCGCGCGCGGTTGGCGCAGCCGTTCTGGTGACCTCGCTCGCCGCCTTTCTTGCCATCGCTCATGCCTACGGGTACACGCGAATCGGCGGACTTCGACACTGGGTGCTCCACGACGACTTCATGATCTCGCAACGGTACGCGAGAAACCTGGCTCAGGGCCACGGCCTCGTCTTCAACCCGGGGGAGAGGGTCGAGGGCTTCAGCGACCCCCTGATGGTCCTGACCGTCTGTCTTCCCCTCGAATGGCTGCACGTCGAGGGGCGCCAGTTGGGACTGTTCGTCTGGGCCGTCAACGGAATCGTGTCCAGCCTGATCGCCCTCGGGCTCGTCTTCGGTCCGCACGGCCGTGGCCGCCCGCGAGTGGCTGGCCTGATCGCGGCGGCGGTGTACTTGAGCCTGCCCCACCACGGCTTCTTCGCTCGCGCGGGAATGGAGGTCTACCTCCAGGCTCTGTGCCTCATGGTCGTGGTCGCGCGCTTGCGCGAGGGGGGCCTCGCGTTCTATCTGGCCCTGGCCGCGCTGCCGGTCGCGCACGCCATCGATCTGCCCCTTTATTGCGGGGCCGCGCTCGTGCGGTTGTGGGAGCAGCGACGGCGCTGGCGCGACGAAGCCCGCGCCCTGATCCTGGCGGCAATGCCCATGCTCGCCTATCTCGTCTTCCGCCTCGCGTACTACGGGCAGATCTTTCCCAACACCTACTACCTCAAGGCGGGAGATGTCATGGCCCCGATGCGTGGCCTTCGATACCTCCTCGAGGGCGCCGCCTGGATCGCTCCCCTCTTGGGCCTCGGTGCGCTGGCCCTTTGGAAAGCACGAGCAAAGGGGACGCCGTCGTTCCTCACTCTAGCAGTCGTCGTGGGCCCCTATCTCCTATTCGTGATCAAGCTGGGAGGCGATAACTTCCAGTGGTACCGCTTCGTGTTCATCCTGGTCCCCGCCCTCCTCGAGCTCACGGTGGAGGCACTCGCGTCGTTCGAGGGCGCTCCCTGGGCTGCCATCCTGCTCACGGGCGCCGGGCTCCAGCTGGTGGCCAACGGGTGGGGATACATTCGCGCTCACGAGGACAACCGGTGGCTCCTCGCGTGGGACCGTGGCCGGGTGGCCCTGGGCTACGGCATCAAAGACAACACCGAGCCGGGCCAGGCCGTGGCGCTCTTCGGCATCGGGAACGCCGCCTACTTCGGCGAGCGGTACGTGATCGACATGCTTGGGAAGACCGAGCCCCACATCGCGCGCAGGACTCCGCGGAGGGGATGGAGGGTGGGCCATCAGAAGGATGACCCCGACTACGTCATGAGCCGCAGGCCCGATTTCGTGGAGATGACCTACACGGCGGACGAGCTCGCGGACGTGGACCGCCTGGAGCAGGAGCGACATGGCCGCTGGGGATACTTCTCCGACCTCGCCCTCAACCCCACGTTCCGCCGGGACTATAGCCAGGTGGGGTCGGACCTGGGCCTGCTGCCGATCTACGTTCGGAACGATCTGCTTCCAGAGCGGTGGGTCGCGCTGCCCGAGCTGGTGGGCCGGTGAGGGCCGTGTCCTCAGCGTCCGCCCACCCCTTGGTCCCCGTGTCAAGATCAACTGAACAAGCGTTCAAGACTCTTGCTACTCCCCCTGCTCGAGGCTATTCTTCGCGTCAATTGAAGTGGCGGTTGCGACCGGTACCGTCATCGTTTGTGCCGCGCCAAGGAGAGTGAGTGACTAGCAACTCTGGGATCAGCGAGGTCGTGCTCCTCAGCGACATCCCGGAGAAGCATCCCGGCAAGGCCGCGATAGAAGACAGGCTGCACGCCGCCGTAAGGCGTGTCCCCGGCCCCTGGAGAGTCGAGGTCCTGCAGGTGGCCTCGGGTTCCTGGTGGCTTGTCTGCTTCGAACGCCCGACCGATGGCTTCCGATCGACCATCCTCCTTTCCCCCTGGGAACATGATCTCGAGCACATTTCCCGGGACGTTGGCGAACTTCTTGCTCGAGCATGAACCGACCATATCCACGGCCCCTAGGCCCGGTTACCGGATCTCAGAGTCGAAGGCAGAGGGACGCGGGGCCGGGTTTCACGCGATAATTCTCCGCAATATCTTATCGGGAGGTTGCTGATGGTTCGTGGACGCTACTTGCTGGCCCTGGTGGGAAGTGCCCTCACGCTCGGCTTTCTTCTTGCGGGCTGCGGTGGAAGCACACCCTCAAAGGCGACGCCCGCCCCTACCCCCGCCCCCACCGCGACCCCCGCTCCCGCGGCCTCGCCATCCGCCTTCGTCTGCCCCCTGGGCCCCAGCAGCAATCCGGACGCGCTGGTAAACCCCTGCCCGGTGCTAAATCCGCGACTCGCCGACCTCGTGGGTGGAGCCATCGACTACACCATCGCCCATCATCCGGAGCTCTTCAACCTACAGGATCTCGCCGGCGGCAACCCCCGCGTGCTGGATCGTCAGAAGTACCACGAGGCGGTCGCCGCCGCCATCGAAGCCCAGGGCGGGTGTGTCCTCATCGAAAAGGAAGAGCTTGCGGTCAAGAACACCAACGACTTCAGCGAGCAATGGAACATCTATACCTCGGCTGGCTTCGTCCGCCGCAAGTATGTGACCACCTGTAGCCCGGCTTGGTTCTGATTCCCCTCGGCCAAGACCGTGACTTTGGGCGGGACTACAGAGGCCCGCGTGGCCGGTCGGCGATCGCCCCTCCCCACCGGGGTCAGGAAGCGGGCTTCTTGACCCGGTGAAGCCCGTGGAGCAAGGAGCACTTTGGCGATCCCCCGGGCTCGCCTTGGTCCTGGGTCTGGTCGTCGCCGGCTGCGGCTCCTCGGGCCCCAGCCCGGTTCCCACGCCCACGCCGAATCTCACCACGACCCTACCCACCGTCAGCTTCAGCAACCTCGACATCAACGGAGCGTTCTCCACCGACGTCAACGTGACGGTGAGCGGCAGCATGACCGTGGTTGGGGACTGGACCTACACCACCGATGATGTCGATGTCTACGTCACCGACACGAGCTGCGACAGGACGGAGACGCGGTTGGTGCGCCAATTCTGCACCTTTCTGGGGAAAGCCGACACCTACGGCGTCAAGCCCAAACGGCTGACCATGAACCTGGCCCCGGCAACTTACCGGGTGTTCATTGCCAACTTCGGCCCCACTGCGGCCGAGTCGGGAACGCTGCAGATCAGCATCACAAGGCAGCCCTAGTCTGGCCTAGCTAAGCTAGCAGTCCCTGGTGAAAGTCTCTAGCAAACCGCGCGTATGAGCGTCTCGTGGCGCGGGAGCTACTGCTTCATCGCTGTCTCGTGCTGCGCCTTGAGGTCCCGCCACTCCTTGCGGAATACGCTCTCCTCCTCCTTGGTGAGGGTCCGGAAGGGCACCTGCAGCTTGCTTCCGGCGAACTGGATGTTCAGCCAGTGCTGCCCGACCTGGACACCGCCGGGGACGTGGAAGTATAGGCGACCGAGGCAAACGCGCTCCCAGCTCAAGTCGGCCTGGTCGTAGGCAGACTCCGGTCCCGGGCCGCCGAGGTCGCCGACGTATCGGTCGTAGGCAGGCTCCGGTCCCGGGCCGCCGAGGTCGGCGAAGAACCTGAGGGCACAGGGCTGGGAGGCATCGACCGGGTGATAGTTGATCGAGTCCGTGATCACCCGCGCGCGCATGTTGAGGGCGCGGACGTCGGCGGCTCCGTACTCCTTCTGAGTGGCGAGAGGGATGGTCTTGCCATCGGGGGTCTGGAGCGAGAGGTCCTCTCTCTTCAGCGTGTAGTTCCTCTTGGGCTTGCGTAAGGTGATCCCCACTCTCAGCAGCACCCACTCCCGGCCGATCTCCTCGTTTGCCATGCGGTACCCGAGGGACGCGAAGCCTTCGCTGTTGTACGCGGTCATCACGTACTCGCCCTCGAGGGTGAACAGCTCAGGCACGGACGGCTGGGCTGCGGTCACCGGCTGCTCTTGAGGAGCTGCGACGGTCGCTCCGCCTCCCATGACGCCCAGCAGCAGCAGGGCGACGGCTGGGGTAACGCCGCGGGGGTTGCCTTCGGTTCGATTTCCCATGGCCTCGTCTCCACTCTCGTACGCCGAAAGCCGTCGTCTTCAGGGCTACCTAGGCGGAGAGCGCCGTCGAACCGGCGTTGCAATCGCTTGCACCGGCTCGGCTTCGATGTCATCGATCACATTCGCCATCGAGCGAGTCGAGCCCCTGGCCACCCAAAAAAAGGCCGTGAAGGCCACCAGGCTCACCCACAGGAGACCGCTCCCGGGGAAGCCATTGAGGATAAAGACGAGCCAAACGACCGACATCGACACCGCCAGTGTGAGCACACTGGCCCGTCGATTCGACACCGAGCCTTTCATGAAGGCCCTCTCCGCCACGAAAGAGTGGCTCTTGCTGAGAAGAAACCGTGATGAAGTCCTGTCACGACGCCTCCTACTGTGCAATCCGTCGCGGAGGCGGGAGGATCGCAGCCGCTTCGGACGGAGTCAGCCGGGAGCGATCGCAATAGCCGTGGCCGCTCAGACACGCCGTGTGGTTCCGCGTCTGCTCGGCGGCGGCAAGAGCATATGCCTCGGATCGACTCAGCAGCGAGTAGTCACAAGTATCTCGACCGTCCGCGCAGTCCGCATTGTTGCGCCTGTGCACCGCGGCCTCCACCGCCGCCGCTTCCCCCTCTGTCAGCTTGGAACGCTCGCATCCATCCCAACCGTAGCTGCACTTCGAGACGTTGCGTTGGTGTTCTTCGAGCGCCACCTCACTTACCTCGAGTGGAGTCAGGCTCGAGTGGTCGCAGCTCCCTAGGCCGGCTTTGCAATCGGAGACCATGCGCCGCCGCTGGGCACGCGCTACTTCAGCGACCTGCGCGCCCGTGAGGGTGGAGTCGTCGCAGCGTCCGATGCCGTCCCTGCAATTGGAGATCTGTCGCTGGCGCTCGGCCAACGCCACGTCACGGGCATCCGATGCCGTGAGCCGTGAACGCTCGCAGGCGGAGATGCCATCCCTGCAGTTCGAGACGTTGTGGTCGTACTGGGCAACGGCGACCGAGATCGCCTCTGCTTCGGTCAGCTTTGAGGGCTCGCAGGAATTTGCACCGTTCCGGCAACTCCGAACATTGCGGGCGTGCTCGGCAACGGCCACTTCGGTCTGTCCCGCCAGGGTCAACTGAGAGCGATCGCAAGATGCCCAGCCGTTCTTGCACGCCGACAGGTTTACGGTCGGATCGGATGTCCCCGCAAGCAAGAGAACGGGGCACAAGCTCAGGCAGGCTAGTTGCGCCCATAGACTTCGCGAAAGAGTCATACTTCATCGCCTTTCATGTAGCCATCGTCGATAGTCGTCAGGGGCGATGGCTGTTCCGGAAAACGCGGCCGTCGCTCGTGGGCGACGGCCGCGCGGGCCAAAGTGCCTCAGTACATGTCGCCGCCGCCCCCCATCCCTGCCGAGCCCTTGTCGCCCTTGGCCTCCGGAATCTCACAGATGATTGCTTCGGTGGTGAGAAGCAGCGAAGCGATGGACGCCGCATTCTGCAAGGCGGAGCGGACGACTTTGGTCGGGTCGATCACACCCGCATCGACCAGATCCTCGTACTTCTCCGTCAGGGCGTTGAAGCCCTCGTCCGCCTTCATCTCCCGGACCTTGCCCAGGACAACGGCCCCTTCGTGACCGGCGTTGCCGGCTATCAGGCGGAGGGGCTCCTCCAGGGCACGCTTGATGATGCTCACCCCCACGGCCTCGTCGCCCTCCGCCTTCAGGGCTTCCACGGCCTTGACGCAGCGCAGGAGAGCCACGCCGCCGCCCGCGACGATCCCCTCCTCGACCGCTGCGCGCGTGGCGTGCAGCGCGTCCTCGACGCGGCCCTTGGTCTGCTTCATCTCCGCTTCGGTGGCGCCGCCGACGCGGATGATCGCCACCCCGCCGACCATTTTCGCCAGGCGTTCAGTGAAC
>DATMQU010000349.1:0-9987 GCA_035566715.1 Vicinamibacteria bacterium | reverse complement strand
GTGGTGGAACTACATGCTGCCCGCCCTCTGCGGAGCGGCGATCCTGGGGGGGCGTCTGTGGGGCGTCGCCCCCGACCTCGCGACCGCGAGATCCTCCGTAATGCTTCGCCTCCACGACCTCGCGCCGGCCGCCGTTGCCACCCTCGCCCTTGGCCTCGTTCTCACCCGGACTTTCCCCCTCCCTTCGAGCCAGGATGCCCAGACGGCAGAGTTCTTCTATTCGTTCCTCAAGGAGCGGGGAAGGCCCATCCTCGCCACGCAGCCCGAATACGCCTATTTCCTCCTGGACCAGGTCACGGAGATGGAGGGCAGCAGCTTTCCCTATCTCGCTGCCTCCAAGGTGGCGGGGCTGGAGAAGATCAGAAGCCGCATCGCGGAAAGGTGGTATACGACCATCGTGGCCGTGCCCCACTTCTGGCCGGCCGACGCCGCCTTTGAAAGCGTGCTCACCCAGAACTACACCTTGGTCGGAGAGTGTGCGCTCGGCTTTCACTACGGCCGGACACGTTTCGTCCTCTTCGCCCCCCAGGGCTCCGCCGTCCGATTCCGGCCGCCTCCCGGGGTGCGCTGCCGTGCGCTGGAGGCGGGTTCCTAGGGACCGTCGGCGCCCCCCCGGCGGCCCGCGAGGAGAAGAGACGTCCCGACGGGTGGGTTTGGCCAGAGGCTCGTCTCCACCCGCATGAGGCCCCGGAGCAAGCGGTGGGTGAGATCCCCCGGGGGTTGGAAGCCGGTTCTTATGGTCTCCGCCGGGGTGGCGCTCCGCCGCAGCAGCAGCTTTCTCGTGAGGAGGAGGGGGAGCAGGAGCACTCCCCAGTAGCGCAACGCGCTGACTTGGAGGTCCAGGCGGGCGAACTCCGCCCTCAGGCTGCTCTTGTCGTATCGCCGCACGTGCCCGGCCGCCCTATCGTAGGCGCTGTACAGCCCTTGGAGGGCGGGGACGTTCAGAAGGAGGTACCCCCCTTTCTTGAGGTGGCGCAGGGTCGAGCGGAGGAAAGGACCGGTGGGTTCGATGTGCTCGAGGACATCGAAGAGAATGATGACGTCGTAGGCATCGAGAAAGGGCGCCCTCTCCTCCAGGATGTCGTAGTAGAGGTTCTGGCCGCGCCCCTGGCGGGCGTGGCGCAAGGCCTCAAGCTGAAGATCGGTCATGTCCACGACCCAGCTCGTCTTCGCCTCGAGCTGGTCCCGGAGCACGCCCGTGCCCCCGCCGATCTCCAAGGCTTTGAGGGGACGATCGGTCGGGATCCCCACCCTGCGGATCAGCCCCAGGGTGGCGGCCAGGCGCCACTGAAACCAGAAGTGGGTGGGCGAGGTCAGCTCGTACCATTCCTCGGGGAAGGGCTGTTCCCGGGCCGGGGAGACCTGCCGGACCAGACCGGGCCCTTGGCTCCCGGGAGCCCCGGGGAGGTCAGGCATCGGGCTTGGGGGGCGGAGGGGGGTGGTGCGGGTCGCCGAGGACCTCCATGACGACGTAGGGAGGACGGCCCTTGACCTCCAGGTAGGTGCGCCCCACGTACGCGCCCAGTATGTAAATGCAGAGGACCTGAACCAGGTTGCCGGTGACGATGAGAAGGTAGCCCAGGAGGACGACGGGGGGGATCTTCAGGTTCGTGGCTACCGACTGCTGCAAGAGGAGGAGCAGACCCAACAGCAAGGCGAGCAACACGTAGGAGACGCTGAAGACCTGGGCCAGCTTCAGGGGGCGGATGCTGGAGGACGCCACCCCGTCGGTGGCCAGGCGGTAGAGCCGGGCGAAGTTGTACTTGGTCTTGCCGGCCTGCCGGCGCGGGCGGTCATACTCGATCCCCGTCTGCCGGAAGCCGACCCATGCCCGTAGCCCTCGGGGAAAGCGGAGCCTCTCCGGGAGGGCAGAAATGGCGCGCACCACTCGCCGGTCCATGAGGCAGAAGTCCCCGCTATCCAGAGGTACGTTGATCTCGGACAGCAGGGCGATCAGTCGGTAGAAGGCGCCGTAGCAAAGGACTTTGAAAAGGTTCTCTTTCCTCCGCCGGCGCTGGCCGTAGACGACGTCGTGCCCCTCCCTCCACCTCTCGACCATGGCCGGAATCAGCTCCGGGGGGTCCTGGAGATCCGCATCCATGATCACGACCACCTCCGCGACCGAGTGGTCGATTCCCGCCGCGACCGCGCTCTGGTGACCAAAGTTCCTCGAAAAACGGTAGAGAACCGCGGGGAGGCCGCGCTCGATCTCCCGCCCGAGGATTTCCGCGGAACGGTCCCGGCTGCCGTCGTCGATGATCAGGTAGCGGACACTACGGATCCGGCTGTCGGCGAGCTTTTGCGGCGCGAAGACGGCGTTGAGGCGCTCGATGAGGAGGGGCAAGGCTTCCTCCTCGTTCCAGATGGGTATGACCACGTCAAGGGAGGTCCACCCCTGTCGCTTGGCGGACGCGGGCAAGCGACCCCTACGCTTGCGGACCGGTTCGGCCCGGGATCAGAGCCAGGGAAAGCGGCCCGCGACCAAGGGCGGTGACTGACATGGAGCGGATTGTAGCCCGAGGGCGCCGTGCTTGGGTCAACTTTCTGAACCGAACACGGCACCGGAGGGCGATGTCGTCAACGCCGGCCCCGAAGGCGCTGCCCGCCGACCACCAACGGCGGGGGGAGCGGATCTCCCGCTCCGGGCCCTTCTCAGCTGCCCGGGGCGTCCTTGCCCGCCTTCTGCCAGTAGACACCCGTCCAGTCGATCTTGATCACGGGCGCGCTGATGCCCCGCTGGCTCCGGAATTCCTCGACCGCCTTCGCGCAGGGCTGGAAGTAGCCATAATCGTCGATGATGATGTACCCACCGGGGGAGACTTTGTCGTATAGGAGGGTCAGCGCTTCCTTGGTCGACTCGTACAGGTCCGCATCCACGCGAAGCACGGCCAGCTTTCCGATCGGGGCCTTGGGCAGGGAGTCCTTGAACCAGCCCTTGAGGAACTTCACCTGGTCATCGAGCAGCCCATACCGGCGGAAGTTGTCCTGAACAACCTCGAGCGACACCGCCATCGATCTCTCTTCGGGCAAGACAGAGCGCGGCACGGGCAGGCCCTCGAAGGAGTCGGCGACCCAGACCCGCCGGTCCGTGATCCCGCGCGCCTCCAGGACCGCTCGCATGAAGATGCAGGCGCCGCCCCGCCAGGCACCCGCCTCGATGAAATCGCCGGGTGTGTTGTCGGTCAGGACCTTGTCCATGAGCATCTGGATATTCTCGAGGCGCTTCACGCCGATCATGGTCAGCCCGCGGGCGGGCCAGTTCCGGCCTTCGGCGACCGCGGCGCGCGCGGCGGGATCCGTTTCGTAGAGCAGATCGGTGAGGCTGAGCTTCATGAGATCGAGGTAGAGGCCATTGGGACCCGCGACCCGGGCGCTCGGCGACAGCGAGCACGGAAAGGGTTCGTAGCGGACGACGTTCTCTGGGCACTTCTTGGCGGAGTGACCCAGGGCGAAGGCGCCCACGCCCGCCACGAGCACGAGAAGCGCTGTTCTCAGCCAAGAGGACACCGTACTCTCCTTTTTTGGGGGGGGCGCTGGACGCTGTTCGAATGGGCGGAGCCTATCAGCGGGAGCCCGTGGTTGTCAAGAATCAGGCCTCTCGAATACGGCCCCTTCCCCGCAATCGGCGGGCTCCGCTAACGGACGCTCTCGTCCAGCCAGTCAAGATAGGGGCGATGCCCGGCCTCGACGGGGATGCCAATTGCCTCCGGGACCTCGTAGGGGTGAAGCGAGACCAGCGCCGCCCGCAGCGCCTCGAAGCGCTCGGCCCGCGTCTTGATGACGAGGAGTCGCTCCTCATCGCGCTCCACCGCCCCTTTCCAGCGATAGAAGGACACCACTCCGGGAATGATGTTCACGCAGGCGGCCAAGCCGCGCTCCACCAGCACCCGCGCGATTCCCTCCGCGTCCTCGGGCCTGGCCACGGTCGTGAGCACGACCATCCGTTCGCTCATCCGCGGCCCCGCACCTCGATCGCCTGGACTTGGGCCTCGTTCAGGGGCACCACCGAGAGTCGCCCCTGGCGCAGGAGGGGGCTGCCCGCGAAAGCGGAGAGCGTCTTGAGCTCGGCCAGGGGGACGGGCCGGGCCAGCCGCCCCACGGGCCGGAGGTTCACCACCACCAGCCGCGGGTCCTTTGCCTTGGGGTCGGGATAGGCGGCCCGCGTCACCTCCGCCCAGCCCACGGCCGCTCTCTCGTTCCCCGTGTGGTAGACCACCGCCCGCTCCCCGACCTTCATCGCGCGAAGGTTCTTGAGGGCGACCGGGTTCTTGACCCCATCCCAGGTCGCCTTCCCGTCGCGCTCCATGTCCGCATAGCTGTAGGTCGACGGTTCCGTCTTCAACAGCCACATCGCCGCCCCCTTCGCGGCCATCATACACCCCTCCCCAAAGCGGGCTCCCCCGCGGATTTGGGTTGACAAGGGCAGTGCCCTTCCTTATTCTTACAGTGTTTAATTTCAGATTACTGTAGGAATGGCGAATCCAGAGGAGATACGGAAGCGGGTCCGGCTGCAGCTGTTGGAGCAGAGGCTCCTGGTGGAGAAGCTGCTGCGCCTGCGCGAGCAGCTTCAGGGGTCGCTGTTCGCCCGCTACGGGGTCTGCGGCAAGGAGAACTGCATCTGCCGCCAGGGTCGCAAGCACGGCCCGTACTACGTGCTCTCCACTCGCAGCGGGGGGAAAGGTGGCTTTTCCTATCTCAAGGGCCCCCGGGCGCGAGCCGCCCGAACCCTGGTGCGCAGCCACCGGGCATTCCGGGACGGATTCCGCCGTCTTAAGAAGGTCAACGCCCAGCTCGTTGACTTGCTCCGGCGCTATCAGGAAGCCATGGCGCACCGGGGGGAGGTGCGGCTCGGAATTGTGTCCTCAGCTCAATAGAGAAAATGTAATTGTGATAGTATGTTAACGCTAGTATCTAAAGAAAAGGTTCAAGTCTTGGCGAACAGGGATGACCGGGGACGGAGCGAGGTCGGGCTCCGCAAGAAGGCGGCTACCCTGGGGTCCATCATCGCCCTGATCGCCCTCCTTGTGGGCTCCCTGTTCGGCGACCGTGGAATCCTGCATCTCGTGGCCCAGAGAGAGCGGGCGGAGTCGCTGCGGCGGGAGATCGAGGATCTGCGCGCGGAGAACGGACGACTAGCGGCCGAGATTTCGGCCCTCAAGACCGATCCCCGAGCTATTGAGCGCCTCGCCCGCGAGGAGCTGGGTCTGGCCCGTCCGGGCGAGACCGTCTTCCTGATCCCCGAGGAGGACCCCTCCGAGCGTCCCTAAGCCGATTCTGGCTTGACAGGGGCGGGCGAAACCCACGAGAATGACCAGCCTTTTGACTGTCTCTGGAGCGTACCAGCAAGGCAGCCCGACTCTGAGGAGGAGTGACTCGATGGCAAAGCCGATGACAAAGACGAAGATCGTGGCGGCCCTGGCCGAGCACGTGAATTTGAATAAGAAGACCTCGGCGGCCTACTTGGAGGCCCTGGCGTCTCTGGCCCACAAGGAAGCCAAGAACGGTTTCACGATCCCGGGGATCGGGAAGCTGGTCGTCCGGAGCTACAAGGCCCGGATTGGGCGAAATCCCCAGACCGGCGAGCCCATCAAGATCCCGGCCCGCAAGCGGCTGAAGTTCGTGGTGGCGAAGGCTGCCAAGGACGCTGTCGGCACCAGGTAGTCCTGGATCAGGGCGCGGGGGAGCGATCGCACCCCTCGCGCCTTCTCCGCCCTGACCCCGCGCCCTCCCGCGGGTCCGGGCGGGCCCAATGACGACGCGAATCTTCGGGCGAACCCGCGTGGAGCTCGTGCGGGGGGACATCACCCGCGAGAGCGTAGACGCCATCGTGAACGCGGCCAACTCCAGCCTCATGGGCGGGGGCGGCGTGGACGGCGCCATCCACCGGACGGGCGGTCCCGCTATTCTCGAAGACTGCCGCCGGATCCGGAAGGAGAAGGGCCCGTTGCCCCCTGGCCAAGCCGTCGTCACGGGGGCGGGCCACCTCCCCTGTCGCCACGTCATCCACACGGTCGGACCGGTGTGGGCGGGCGGCGGCGCGGGCGAGCCCGAGACCCTGGCCCGTTGCTATCGGAACTGCCTCGCCCTGGCCCCGTCCCACGGGTTCACCTCCCTGGCCTTCCCCAGCATCTCCACCGGGGCTTTCGGATATCCCGTGGAGGCGGCGGCCGCGGTAGCCCTGCGCGCGGCCCGGGAGGTGCTCATGGCCGGCTCCCCTTTGGAGGTCGTGCGCTTCGTTCTCTTCAGCGACGCGGATCTGGTGGCCTACCGCGCGGCCCTGGAAGCACTCTAGCTCGCCTCAGCCCATCGCCTTTCGGATCTCCGCTTCGAGGCTGGCCAGGAAGGTGTCGAACTCACCCTCCGACTCCACGACGATCTCGAGCTTGCCGCCCGGTGTCCGGCGCACGCGCCCCGGATGGCGGGGGCCGAGGGGGATGACGAGCATCTCGCGCGAGATCCCCATGCGATCGGTCACGCCGAAGATGGCCTCTATCTCGCGGATGGTCACGACCTCGAGCATGCGGGGCTCCCTTTCCCTCTAGGATTGGGCCTCGCGACCGGCGGGTCAAGACCCCGGGCGTTGCGCCCCCCGGAACCGACGGTTAGAGTGGGCCATGGCCGAGCCGGCAACCGCGGCATCCGCCCAGACCCTGGTGGCGGTTGAGGCGCGCGTGCTGGAGGTGGTCCGCGGCCTGGCCGAGGAAGTGGGCGGGAGCCGGGCCCGGCGGGCGGCTACCCCGGAGGCCTCGCTGGAGAGGGACGTCGGTCTCGGCAGCCTGGAGCGGGTGGAGCTGCTCCTGCGGCTGGAAACGACCTTCGGCCGCTCCCTCGATGACCGCTTCCTCGGAATCGACACCCCCGCCGCCCTGGCGCGCGCCCTCCTCGAGTCGGAGGGCGCGGAGTTGCCCGCGCCGGAGAGGGGCCCGGCCCTGGGGGCGGCGGCCGCGATCGAGAGCGCGTCCACCATTCACCGCTCGCTCTGGGAACACGCCCGAGCGGAGCCCGACCGCCCCTCCGTCTACCTGCGGGAGGACGACGGTCGCGAGCACACGGTCACCTACGGGAGCCTCTGGAAGGAGTCGGCGGCGCTAGCGGGCGGCCTCGGCGAGCGGGGGGTGAGAAAGGGCGACACCGTGGCCCTGATGCTCCCCACCAGCGTGGACTTCCTGCGTTCCTTCCAGGGGATCCTCATCGCGGGCGCCATCCCCGTTCCCATCTACCCCCCCCTCCGGCTGGACCGGCTCCCGGAGTACGCGCAACGGCAGTCCGCCATCCTGGCCGACGCGGGCGCCCGGGTGTTGATCACGATCCCGAGGGCCATGCCCATCGCGGGCCTGCTGCGGGCCGCCGGCTCCTCGGTCTCCCTGGTCACCACCGCGGAGGAGCTCCGCCAGGTGGGCGCGGACTGGCCGGCCCCCCACGGCGCGGGCTCCGACCCCGCCCTCATTCAATACACTTCCGGCAGCACGGGGAGCCCGAAGGGCGTGCTCCTCACCCACGACAACCTCCTCGCCAACATCCGGGCCATCGCGGCGGGGGTGGAGGCCCGCCCCACCGACGTCGGGGCGAGCTGGCTGCCCCTCTACCACGACATGGGACTCATCGGCTCCTGGCTCTTCTGCCTGCACCAGGGCCTTCCCATCGCGATCCAATCGCCGCTCTCCTTCCTGTCCCGACCCGAGCGCTGGCTGTGGACGATCCACCAACGCCGAGCCACCCTCTCCCCCGCTCCCAACTTCGCCTTTGAGCTCTGCGCCCGGCGGATCCCGGACGCGGCCCTCGAGGGTCTGGACCTCTCCTCCTGGCGCTGTGCGCTGAACGGCTCCGAGCCCGTGAATCCGGACACCCTCGAGCGCTTCGCGCGGCGGTTCGCCCCCTACGGCTTCCGGCGCGAGGCCCTGCAGCCGGTCTACGGCCTGGCCGAGAGCTCCGTAGCCCTGTGCTTCCCGCCCGTGGGGCGGGAGCCCAAGGTGGACCGGGTGGCCCGTACGACCTTCGAGCGCGAGGGACGGGCCGAGCCCACGAACAATAAGGAGACCCAGGAGCCGCGCTTCGTGTCCGTGGGACGGCCCCTCCCCGAGCACGAGGTGCGGATCGTGAACGAGGCCGGAGAGGACGTGCCGGACCGTACCGTGGGCCGGCTCGTGTTCCGGGGGCCTTCCCGGATGGTTGGGTACTTCCAGAAGCCCGAAGACACGGCGGCGGTGACCCTCCCCGGGGGCTGGCTGGACAGCGGTGATCTCGCCTACCGTGCGGAAGGCGAGATCTACATTACCGGCCGCAGGAAGGACCTGATCATTAAGGCGGGCCGCAACCTCGTGCCCCAGGAGATCGAAGAGGCGGCCGCGCGGGTGGACGGCATCCGCAAGGGTTGCGTGGTGGCCCTGGGTGCGAACAACCCCTCGCTGGGAACGGAGAGCCTGGTCATCGTGGCCGAGACCCGGGCCACCGATCCCGCGAAGCGAGACCGCCTGGTGGCGGCGGTGACCGACGCCGTGGCGGCCGCGGTGGACGTGCCGCCGGACGTGGTGGCGCTGGTCCCCCCGGGGGCGGTGCCCAAGACTTCGAGCGGGAAGATTCGCCGGGCAGCCACCCGGGAGATGTACCTGGGCGGCGGGCTGGGACGGCCGGGGCGCACCCCCCTCGCCACCCGCGCGCGGCTGCTGACGGGAGCGGCGTTGGGCGAGGTTCGGCCCTGGCTGCGCCGGGCCGCGCGGGGCCTCTATCTCGCCTGGCTGGCCGTGACCTTCCCCCTCGTCATCCTGCCCCTGTGGCTTCTCGTGGCCCTGCTGCCCGGCCGACGGTTGGCCTTCGCCCTCGGGCGCTTCACCGTCCGCGCCTGCCTCCGCCTGGCCGGCTGTCGTCTCTCCACCGAGGGCCTGGAGGCCCTCCGCCCGGGCAGCCCCTTCATCCTGGCCGTGAACCATGCCTCCTACAGCGATGTGCCCGCGCTCATGGCCCTGCTCCCCCTGGACTTTGTCTTCGTGGCCAAGCGGGAGGTGCTCTCCTATCCCGTGGTGGGGACGTACGTGAGGAAGGCTCGACACCCCACGGTGGATCGCTGGGACGCCCAGCAGAGCCTGGCCGACGCGGGCCAGGTGGGGCGCGCGCTGGCCGCGGGCGACTCCGTGCTCTTCTTCCCGGAGGGAACGTTCGTGGCCGCTACCGGGCTGCGACCGTTCCGTCTGGGTGCCTTCAAGGCGGCGGTGGACGGGGGGGTGCCCGTGCTGCCCATGGCCCTGCGCGGGACCCGTCGCGTGATGCGCGGCAGCTCGTGGCTCCCCCGGCCGGGCCCCATCCACCTTTGGGTGGGGACGCCCCTCCACCCGGAGGGAGAGGGGTGGCCGGCGGTGGTGGCCCTGCGCGACCGCGTGGCGAGCGAGATCGCCGCCCACTGCGGGGAGCCGCGGCTGGACCTGGTGGCGGGAGGCCCCGTGCGCCCGCCTCTCTCCTGATGTTGACCCTCGAGGATGTTCGGCGGGCGCGCGACGTCCTGCGTCTCTACCTGAAGCCCACGCCCCTCCGCCGCGCCCTCTGCGTGCCTTCGGAGCCCGTCTGGCTGAAGCTGGAGTGCTGGCAGCCCACCGGCTCGTTCAAGGTGCGCGGGGCCACGAACGTGTTGGCTTCCCTGAGCCGGGACGAGCGGGCGCGGGGGGTGGTGGCGGCCTCTGCGGGCAACCACGCCCTGGGGGTGGCTTTCGCCGCCCAAGCCCTGGGCGGGGTGGCGGCCGACCTCTTCGTACCCGAGACCGCCCCCCGGGCCAAGCTGGAGAAGCTCAGGCGCTTCCCGGTGGTCCTTCACGAGGTGGGGCGGACCTACGACGACGCCGACGCCGCCGCCCTCGCTCACCAGGAGCGCACGGGGGCCGTCTACGTCCATGCTTACGACGACACACGGACGGCCGCCGGCCAGGGCACGGTCGGCCTGGAGATTCAGGACGAGCTGCCGGAGGTGGGCACGATCGTCGTGCCCGTGGGCGGGGGCGG
>DATMQU010000348.1:0-19526 GCA_035566715.1 Vicinamibacteria bacterium | reverse complement strand
ACCCGCACGTCCACCTGGATCGTCTTTTGAGAGCCGATACGCTCGACCTCCCCCTCTTGGAGGACGCGGAGGACCTTGGCCTGGGTGCGTAGGCTCATGTCCCCCACCTCGTCCAGGAAGATTGTCCCCTTGTGCGCTAGCTCGAACTTGCCGATTTGCTTCTCGGTGGCCCCGGTGAAAGAGCCCTTCTCATGACCGAAGAGTTCGCTCTCGATCAGCTCCTCGGGGATGGCCGCGCAGTTCACCTGCACAAAGGCGTCGTCCTTGCGCAGGCTATTGCGGTGGATTGCCCGCGCCACGAGTTCTTTTCCCGATCCACTCTCGCCCATGATGAGTACGGTGGCGTTGGTGGGAGCAGCGCGCTTGACCGCGTCCCAAACCTTTTCCAGGGCCTGGCTCTGTCCAACCATTCGGTAGCGGTCATCGAAGCTGAGCTTCAACCGTCGGTTTTCGTCGCTAAGCCGCTTCTGACCGAGCGCATTGCGCGCCACCAGCAGGATACGGTCACTCTCCGGCGGCTTCTCGATGAAGTCAAAGGCTCCGAGCTTCGTGGCCTCGACCGCGGTCTTCACGGTGCCGTGGCCAGAGAGGATGACCACGGGCAGTGACTCTTCTAGGGCCCGGATCCGCCTCAGCGTCTCCATCCCATCCATCTGTGGCATCTTGATGTCGAGAAAGACGAGGTCGGGGCTCTCCTTCTCCACCATCTTGATCCCCGCCGCCCCGCTCGCCGCGAGGAGGCACTCGTAGCCCTCGTACTCGAAGATCATCTTCAATGAGGAGCGGATGGCCTCCTCATCGTCGATGATGAGGACCCGGGCCTTCACCTCACATCCTCGACTTCGATCTTGGTCAGGAAGGAGCCGGGGGGGCGAGGGCGGTAGACGTACAGCCAGGCCGTTTCCCCGCTGGAAAGGGTAGCCACCACGTGCTTGTAGGCGGCGGCGTTTGGCGTGGCCTTGCGGTTCACCTCCACGATGATGTCCCCTTGGTCCAGAGCATCGGTGCCCGGATCCACGCCCAAGACGTCCTTGACCACCGCCCCCACCTTGTCCACGGGGAGATCTTTCCTCGCTTTCGGCCCCAAGTCGCCGACAACGAGCCCCAGAGCGTCGCCCTTCACGGAGACGCTGTCCGCGGCGGGCCGGGGCGGGGGCGCCGCGTCTTCGGGGGCCCGCTCCGTCAGCTTGGCCTCCAGCGACAAGGTCTTGCCGTCGCGGAACACCGAGAGGGTCACCGGGCTGCCCGGCTTGAGGCCTGCGATGGTACGCACGAGCTGGTCGCCGTCTTCTACAGGCTGGCCGGACACCCCGGTGACCACGTCGTAGCGGCGGAGGCCGGCCGTCTGCCCGGCGCTCCCCGGCACGACCTCCAAGACGAGGGCCCCCCGCGGCTCCTTCAGGCCGAGTAGCTTCTGAAGATCCGGGTCCAGCTCGTGGAGCTGGATTCCCAGATAGCCACGGGAGACGTGACCGCTCGTGCGCAGCTGGCCGAGGACGGCGCGGGCCAAGTTGATGGGCACCGCGAAGCCGATCCCCTGCCCCTCGCTGCTCACGGCGGCGTTGATTCCCACCGCCTCCCCGGACACGTTGATTAGCGGTCCCCCAGAATTCCCGGGGTTGATGGCGGCGTCGGTCTGGATATAGGCGTCGAAGGAGGCGTTGAAGATCTTCCGGCCTTTTGAGGAGACGACGCCCACGGTGACCGTGTGGTCGAAATGGAGGGGGTTACCGATGGCGCACACCCACTCCCCCACCCGAACCCGGTCCGAATCGCCCAGGGGCACGACGGGCAGGTCACGGGCGTCTACTTTCAGGAGGGCGAGGTCGGTGCTGGGGTCGGACCCCACGAGGGAGGCCGGCAGCTCACGCTTGTCCGCCAGGCGCACCCGGATGCGGGCGGGGCCGGGAACGAGATGGTGATTGGTGAGAATGTAGCCCGTCGAGTCGACGATGAAGCCCGATCCCTCGCCCCGCCGGGGAACGTCCAACTCGGGGGCGTCTTCGACCCCCTCGTGTGCATTCGAACCGTCTTTCTCGATGACGTCCACGTGGACGACCGCGGGATTCACCCGCTGGACGATGTCCGCGAAGGAAGGAGCGCCCGTCGCGTAAGCTCCCGGGAAGGGGACACTGCCGCCTCCCCCCGCCAAGAGGCCCAGGAGGGCGGCCACCGAGGCGACGAGAAAGAAGGAGAGGGCCAGCGCGGCGCGGGTCATGAGGGAAGTATACCGCCGGGGAGGCCGGACTCGGGCGACAGCATGGCCTTGAAGGCGGCCTCGTCCACGCATTTCACGCCCAGCCCGCGGGCTTTTTCGTACTTCGAGCCGGCGTCCTTGCCCACCACCACCACAGAGGTATTCTTGGACACGGACGATGTCACGCGCCCGCCGCGGGCTTCGATGGCGGCCTTGGCTTCGTCGCGGCTCAGGCCTTCGAGGGTCCCCGTGAGGACAAACTGCATCCCCTGGAACGCCAGCGCCCCGGGCGGGGCCTCGGCCTCCTCCGTCCGCACGCCCGCCTTGCGAAGGCGCTCGACCAGGCTCCGGTTGGCCTCGCTGCCAAACCAAGTGTGGATGGAGTTAGCGACCACGGGCCCGATCTCGTAAAGGGCATCGATTTCTTCCGCCCGGGCGCGCCCCAAAACCTCCAGGCTCCGGAAGTGTCGGGCCAGGAGCATGGCTGCCCGCTCGCCCACGAATCGGATACCGAGGCCGAAGAGCAGCCGGCGCAGCTCCCGGTTCTTGCTCGCCTCGATCTGGGCAAGCAGGTTTCGGCTCGACTTTTCCGCCATCCGCTCGAGCTCGATCACATCCTCGAGCCGCAGCTTGTAGAGATCGGCGAAATCGCGCACCCGGCCCTTCGCGACCAGCTGATGAACGAGCGCGTCCCCCAAGCCCCCGATGTCCATGGCTTCGCGCCGAGCGAAGTGCTTCAAGGCCTCCTCAATCTGGGCCGGGCAGGAGACGTTGGGGCAGCGCCGATCCACCTCCCCCTCTTCCTTCACCGCCGGCGTCCCGCACACGGGGCAGGCGGCAGGGGGAATCCAAGGCTGCGTGCCGGCAGGACGCCTCTCCAGGATGACCGCCACTACCTTGGGGATGACGTCGCCCCCTTTCTCGATGACCACGGTGTCCCCCACCCGCACGTCCTTCCGCGCCACTTCCTCTTCGTTGTGCAGGGTCGCCCGGCTCACCGTGGACCCCGCCAAGAGCACGGGATCGAGCCCCGCCACCGGGGTGAGTTTGCCGGTGCGGCCCACATGCACCTCGATGGCGCGCACCACCGTGGTCGCCTGGCGCGCCGGATATTTGAACGCGATGGCCCAGCGGGGAAACTTGCTAGTGAAGCCCAGCTCCTGTTGGAGGGCGAAGTCGTCCACCTTCACGACCACGCCATCGATGTCGTACTCGAGGGAGTCGCGCCTCCCTCGCCACTCGGCGCAGAACTCCAGCACCTCGTCCAGACCGCGGCAGCGCCGGGAGTCGGGGTTGGTCTTGAGGCCCCACGACCCCAGCCGCTCCAGGGCCTCCCATTGGCTCCGAAGCACGGTTCCCTTGAGATGGGCCACGGCGTAGAGGTAAGTGTCCAGCCCCCGCGCGGCAACGACTCGCGAATCCAAACTCTTCATCGTGCCCGCCGCGGCGTTACGCGGGTTCGCGAAGGGCTCTTCCTCCGCCCGCTCACGCTCGCGGTTCATGGCATCGAAACGGGAACGGGGTAGGAAGACCTCGCCGCGCACCTCCAGTTCCGCGGGGGCATGGTCCCCTAGGAGGCGCAAGGGAACGGATTTGATGGCGCGCACGTTGGGCGTCACGTCATCGCCGCGCACTCCGTCACCCCGGGTGACCCCCCGGAGGAGGCGCCCCTGCTCGTAGTGCAGGGCCACGGAGAGGCCGTCAATCTTGAGTTCCGTCACGTAGACCATCTCCCGCCGCCCAACCAGGCGGAAGATGCGCTCCTCAAACTCCCGGAGATCGTCCTCGCTGTAGGTGTTGTCCAAGCTGAGCATGGGCACGCGGTGGGTGAAGGGCGGGAACTCCTCCGAGGGACGCTCGCCCACCCGCTGGGTAGGGCTGTCGGACGTGACCAGCTCGGGGTGCTGGGCCTCCAAGTCCCGGAGTTCGCGCTCCAGCCGGTCGTATTCCTCGTCGGAGATTTCCGGTGCATTCAGGACGTAGTACTGCCGCTCGTGGTGGCGGATCTCTCGGCGCAGGGACTCGACGCGTTGCGCGGCCTCCGCGTCGGTCATTTCTGCGGTTCTCCGGCGATGGCCGCGCGGGTCCGCGCTTGGCCTTCCCGGGCCTCCTCGGCCAGGCCGGCAAGACCCCGGCCACGCAAGCGCGAGCTCGACAGACGGTCGAGCGCGGCCCCGACCTCGGCGTAGAGGGCGAGGGCCGCCGCGGCGTCTTTAGCCTCGATCTTGCGCCCGGCGTCCAGGACGAGCCGCGCCGCTTCCACGGCGGGGGGCAAGGGCGCGGTTAGCCCAATCGTCTTTAGGCCCCAGCGCAGAGCCTGCCGGGCATGCTCGGCCGCGGAGGGCCCTCCGACCCGGGCCGCGTGGTGGCGCGTCCAGAGGAGGGCAGCGTGGGCTTCCAGGAGCCGGGGAGCGACGAACAGTCCCGCGGCCAAAGCCGCCAGGAGGGCATTCAGGAGCAGGCCGCCGACAACCGCTTTTCGCCGCCCTAGGTTATTGGGGGGGGTACCGGACACGATGCGCCCCTGCCTGCCCTCCGTGCCCGCCCGAGGGCACTAGAGCCACCCCGCCGCGCTTTGCCCAAAGCGGCGCGGTATTCCCAACCCCCGAGCCTGGCTCGCTTCCCAGTCGGCCTCCTAGTGGTCCCGGGCCAGGATGAAGTCAGGCAGGGCCTCGAGGGCTTCGCGGTAAGGGGAACGGTCGAAGACGAGGAGGTCTCGCCGGGCGGCGGCGGCGTATTGCTCAGCCAGGCCGCGGGCTTCGTCCAGGGCTCCGTGTTCACGAGCCAATCGCACAATCTCCTCCCTCGAGACCCTCCCGAAGCCGCGGTCCTCGAGGACAGTGGAGACCTTGTCGATGCCGGGCGCACCCGCCCGGCGCAGGAGGAAGATCATGGGCAGGGTCAACTTGCCCTCCCGGAGATCGTTGGCCACCGGCTTGCCCAGAGTCTTCTCCTCGGCCGTGAAGTCCAGCAGATCGTCGACCATCTGGAAGCAGGTCCCCAGGTCCAGGCCGTAAGCCGCCAAGGCTTCCTCTTTTTCCGGTCCGACCTCCCCCAGGATGGCCCCAATCCGCATGCAGCCGGCGAAGAGATCAGCGGTCTTTCGCCGGATGATGTCGATGTGGTCCGCGGGGTTCACCTTGAGGTCGCCGTTGCGCTCGATCTCCAGGATCTCTCCCTCGATCATGCGCAGGGTCACGTCGGAGAGGAGGCGCAGGATCTTGAGGTTGTCCTGGGAAAGGGCCATGGACATGGACTTGGTGTACAGGAAGTCACCCAGGAGCACAGTGATGTCGTTTCCCCAGCGGCTATTCACGCTGCGCCGGCCCCGGCGGACGGTCGCCTCGTCGATGATGTCATCGTGGAGGAGGGTGGCGGTGTGGATGAACTCCACCACCGAGGCTAGGAGGATCGCCCGACTGCCCCGATAGCCGCAGAGCCGGCAAGCCAGGAGCAACAGCGCGGGCCGGATTCGTTTTCCCCCGCCCTCCTGGATATAGCGTCCGATCTCGCTCACCAACCTTACGTCGGAGCGGACCTGTTCCTGGAATAGCTCTTCGACACGGGCCAGGTCGTCCTCCACGAGCTGGACGATGTCCTTGAGGTCCGCCACCCCGCGGCCGTCGAGAGGATCTACCGTGGCCAAAGGCTCCTACCTGTAGTTGGTGAACTGCATGTCGATGCCCAGGTCAGTCTCCTTCAGGACCCGGATCACGCCCTGCAGGTCGTCCTTGTTCTTGCCGGAGATCCGCACCTGGTCGCCTTGGATGGCGGCCTGCACCTTCAGTTTCGTCCCTTTGATGACCTTCACGATCTCGCGGGCCTTGTCGGAGGGTATCCCCTTCTGTAGGCTGACCTTCTGCCGAGTGGTGCCGCCCAAGGCTTTCTCAATAGTCCCGAACGTTAGGGCCTTGAGGGGCACGCTCCTCTTTACGAGCCGCGTCTCAAGCACATCCCGAACCGCTTTCAGCTTGAATTCGTCCGAGGAGGAGAGCACGATCTCCTCTCCCTGCAGCTCGATGACGGAGCCGGTGCCTTTCAAGTCGTAGCGCGTGGTGATCTCCTTCATGGCCTGGGCGATGGCATTCCTCACCTCTTGAAGGTCCACACTGCTCACGACGTCAAAAGAACTCTCAGCCATGGTCCATAGAAGCGAGGCAGGAGCGCTCGGAACGAACACCGCGTAAGGTGACGGATTCGAGTGACGTTGTCAAACGGCCCTGTGGAATAGCCGGGCAAAGTTCTCAAGGGCGACCGCGCCAACTGTCTCCGCAGTCTCGCCACGCAGGGACGCAACCGTCCGTGCCACCTCTACCACGAAGGCGGGTTCGTTGCGCTTTCCGCGGTGGGGCGGGGGCGCTAGGAAGGGAGCGTCGGTCTCAACGAGCAGGCGGTCCCGTGGCACCTCCCTGGCCACGCCCTGGATGACCTCGGTCCGGGGAAAGGCCACGATCCCCGAGAACGAGATGTAGAAGCCCAGGGCCAAGGCCCGCTTGGCCAGCTCCCGCCCGCCGGTGAAGCAATGGATAACGCCTCCCGCCTCGGCCGCCCCCTCCTCCTCCAGGATGACCGCCGTCTCCTCGTCCGCCTCCCGGGTGTGGACGATGAGGGGTAGCCCCGCAGCGCGCGCCAGCCGTACCTGCCGACGGAAAGCCTCCCGCTGCACGGGCCGGGGGGAGTGATCGTAGTGAAAGTCCAGCCCCACCTCGCCTATGGCCACGATTCGGCCTTCTCGAGCCAAGCCCAATAGCTCGCCATAGACACCCTCGTCAGCAAGCTTGGCCTCGTGGGGATGCACGCCGGCCGAGGCCGGCACGCCGAGTTCATCGGCCACGCGCAGAGCCCGGCGGTGACTCTGCTCCTCATCAACGCCGCCCACGATCAAGAACTCGCGAACCCCTTGTGCGCGCGCCCGGGCGACGACGGCCTCCCGGTCTCCATCGAACTGTGGCATGTCGATATGGCAGTGACTGTCGACAAAACGGGGTGTCCGATCAATCACGCTTTATCGGCTCTATCTATGTCTATTCTCATGTAGCCACTTCGGTCCAGGACGAGGGGCTAGAGGAAGTTCGCGGGCACAACAGGAATCCTGTTGCCCCTGTGTCACCCCAGCGGGAAGACAGTTGGAGCCATGCCGCGCCACCTCAAGCCAACTCTCAAGAGCGGCTGGATGAGTGCGTACGACTTGCCCTGATGGGTGACCACGATGGGCTCGTTCTTCTTCTTAGCTCGGGCCAGGTACTTGGACAGGCCGTCTTTGATCCGGCGAAGCTGGCAAACCGCAGAGGACCGCTCCTCAGTCAGTGGCCAGAAGCATAGCCAGATTCTCTGAAAGCGTCCACCGAGGGTGGGCTCGCCTTCCCCGCGCGGCCTTGGCCGCGAAGAGGGTTGCCCCAAGGGTTCCCCCCGGACTCAGGGGCACCATTTAACTGATTGAGGCTGCCAGTGAAATCACGGCTACTCCACAGGTCGATTTGGCAGTGGCTGTCGACAAGGCGCGAAAATCGGATCACTCACGCACCATCGTCTTAGTTTTTTCGTCCTTTTGGAGCCGTACCCGTCCGCGCAGGATAGGCGCACCGAAAGCCGACGAATGCAACCGCGTTCAACACCTCGTGGCTATCCCGCCATCGGGTGCGCAGATTGACGACGGCACCACCGAAACTACCCCCGCGTATGACCCGGCGGCCGCGGACAGCCCGGATGTCGCTGGGAAGGCCACCGCCGGCCACAGGATCCAGCTGAGGTCCTGCCGAATACACCGACTCCCATTCGTCCAGCAGGAACTCCCAAACGTTGCCCGCCAGGTCATGGAGGCCAAGGGGATTCGCCGGATAGCTTCCGACCGGTTTGGTCGTGCCGACTCCACTCGCTGAGTAGTTGGCAAGCTCCGCCGAGGGCAACGCGTCTCCCCAAGGGAACTCGCGGTCACCTCCGGCACGAGCCGCAAATTCCCACTCGGCCTCACTGGGCAACCGCCCGCCCGCCCACCGACAGAAGGCCTCCGCAGAATGCCAGGTCACGAAGACGACGGGATGGTTGGCTTTGCCCACAGGGGCGCCTCCATCGTTCCAGTCCTCTAGGTAGTGCCCGTTGTGTAACTCTGTAGGCAGCTGTGATCGGCTCCACTCCGGATGGGCTACAGTGAACTGGAAGAAGCGCTGGTTCGTGACCTCATAGCGGTCCATCCAGAAGTCAGTCACGGTGACGGCGTGGTCCGGGACCTCGCTCTCGAAGACCCCCGGAAAGCGCACGGTGTACCGACGCTTGAGCTCGGGGATCGCAGACCCGGCTGTCCCCATTCGAAAGGTCCCTCCCCTAACGAGAACCGTCCCCTCCTGCTGTCCCATCAAGCAGGGGCTGGCAGCGAGGGTCATCCCGACCGCGAGGAGCGCTTGGCTCACGGAGCTATTCGGCACGCACGCACGCCCTATCGTGGAGCATGGTCACCAGCGTCGCCAGGGACTGTCCCGAGCAGTCGGCCCGTTTGGCCAGCATGTCAGAAATCGAAGGTCGTGCGTTCGAGGCACGGGTGGTGGATAATGGCGTCCAGATAACCATCGGCCGTTGCCTCCCCGTGACTCGCCGGGTCGAGTTCCCCCCCCTGGCAGGCGCCGGCCAACGCCACCCACGTCACTGAGCCCAGGCGAATCGAGACCGCCTGGGCAGGCGACCCAAAGGCGTCAGGCCACTTCCGATTCGGAGCCCGACGCGATCTTCATGAAGAGCCGGAAGAGCTTATACCGCCTGTTCGACAAAGCGCCAAGGACGCGCTCCGCTCTTCTGGTGCTCGCACTGGTTTTCCCGCGCCCGGCGGCGGCCGCAGCCTCCGAGGCCCCGCGAACCATCCGCGTAGTGATGGACAACAGCTACGCCCCTTTCGCATTTCAATCGGCCGACGGCGAGTTACAGGGCATCCTGATCGATCAATGGCAGGCGTGGGAAAAGATGACAGGGATCAAGGCCGAGATCCATGGGATGGATTGGGGCGAAGCCGTGCGGCGCATGCAGGGGGGTGAGTTCGACGTGATCGACTGCATCGTCGAGACGGCCGAGCGCCGGAACTACCTCGATTTCACCCCCGCCTATGCCACCATTGAGGCGTCGATCTACTTTCGCAACGACATATCCGGAATAACCGACCTCGCGTCGCTAAAGGGATTCCCGGTCGCGGTCTTGGTCGGAGACCAACATGTGGACCGACTCGCGGAGACCGGGGTCACGACCGTGGTCCCGTTTCACAGCAATGAAGCGATCGTCGACGCGGCGCGGCAGCACAAAATCAGCGTGTTCGTGGCCGATGATTCTTCGGCGCTCTATCTCTTGAACAAGCTAGGCATCGAAGACGATTTTCGGCGCTCGGAGCCGATATTCCGGGACCAGCTCCGACGGGCCGTCCGTAAAGGGAATGCGGCCCTTCTGCGCACCGTCTCGGACGGCTTCGCCGCCATCGAACCCGGCGAGCTGAAGCGCATCGACGAGAAATGGTTTGGCCGCCCTATCAGCAGGTACGGACGTTACCTCGCCTACGCGGGTTACGCGGCGGCCGTCGCGATTGTGCTTATCGCGGGGCTGGCCGCCTGGAATCGGACCCTCAGAAAAAGGATCCTGCAGCGAACGGCGGCATTGGGTGAAAGCGAAGAGCGCTTCCGTCAGATCGCCGAGAACATCCAGGGGGTGTTCTGGCTCATGGATGTCGAGAAGCAGACGATGCTCTACGTCAGCCCCGCCTACGAGCACGTCTTCGGCCGCAGCGGTGAGGACCTCTATCGTGATCCGAGGTCGTGGCTCGAGGCCGTGCATCCGGAAGATCGGGCGGGCGTTTGGCGTGCGGCCGACGAGAAGGGCGCGGGGGGCGAGTTGGACGAGACGTACCGGGTCGTGCGGAGTGACGGGTCCATTCGTTGGATCCACGACCAGGGCTTCCCGATCCGGGACGCGTCGGGCCGGACCTATCGGTACGCCGGGATCGCAGAGGACATCACCGACCGGCGGCGGGCCGAGGAGGAGCGCGCACGCCTGCTGAATAGCGAAAGCCGGGCGAGGGCCGAGGCGGAGGCAGCGCTCGAGCGCCTTGGCGCCATTCAAAGCATTACCGCGGCCGCTCTAGCACGCCTGGCTCTCGACGATCTCCTGAGCGAACTTCTCGCCCGTCTGAGGAGGGCTCTCGGCGGCGACTTTGCTTGCGTTCAACTCATCGACGAAAGGCATGACACCCTCAACATACGGGCCGCCGACGGAGTCCCGTTGGCCGTCGTCGCCCCCGTGCGGGTGCCGATCGGCCAGGCAGTCGCGGGCCGCATAGCCGCCGACGGGCAGCCGCGCATCGTGTCCGATCTGTCCACAACCGACGTCTCCATGATAGAAGGGCTACCCCCCGAGCTCCGCACGCTTCTGCAGGGATCAATGCTGGGGACGCCGCTTCAAGTTGAGGGACGCCTGATTGGCGTCCTGAGCGTCGCGAGCGCGCAACCCCGCCGGTTCGTGGAGGAGGACCTGCGACTGCTGCAGGTGGTTGCGGACCGCGTCGCGCCCGCCATCGAGCGGGCCCGGCTGGATGAGGCGGTGCGGGCGAGCCGAGAGCAGCTCAAGGCGCTCTCCCGGCGGCTCCTCACCGCGCAGGAGGAGGAGCGACGTCGGCTCGCCATCGAGCTGCACGACGAACTCGGCCAAGTCCTCACGTCGGTGAAGATCCACTTGGCTTCCCTGGAGAGCCAAGCCGGAGCGGTGACGGCCCCGGCCCATCTTAGGGACGCCATCGCCTCCGTCGACCAAGCCATGGAGAGAGTGCGGGACTTGGCGCTGGACCTGAGGCCGTCCGTGCTCGATGACATCGGGCTGGCGGCGGCCGTCCGATGGTACGCAGACCGGTTCGCGCGGACCACGCATATCGACACCCACCTCTCGATCGATGCCGTGCCCCACCTCCCCCCGGAGCTGGAGACCGCCTGCTTCCGAGTGGCCCAGGAGGCGCTCACGAACGTCGCCCGCCACGCGCAGGCTCGAAGCGTTTGGGTCGATCTGCACCTCGTCGGGGACGCGCTCGACTTGAGGATCCGCGATGAAGGCATCGGCTTCGACGCCCGCGTTGCCCGGGAGCGCGCGATCGGAGGAGCCTCGATGGGCCTCCTCGGGATGCAGGAGCGCGTTTCGCTCGCGGGAGGAATCTACGAGCTCTCGACCCGCCCGGGAGGGGGCACGGAAGTGAGGGCTCGCCTCCCCCTGGGCGGGAAGGGCCGCTCGGCCTAATGACGCCCGGGCCTCCTCGCCGAACGACCCCCCCCTCGAGCCGATCGACGACCGAGGGCTACTTCAGGGGCGCAAGGAAGAGCTCCGGGGGGCCGTCCACGAGGTGGGGGTGGGGCCTGCCGTGTGTGAGCGACGGCGGCCGAAGGATGTCCTTGCGTATCCATCGGTTTGAGAACGAGCTGGACCGTACCTGGATCCGGTCTATTGACATTCGTCTTTTCTTCGCCTAGGATCCCCGGGCCAGAGAGGTCGGGTGATGCTCACGCATGAGGAAGTCGAGCGGATCCGCTCGGGCGTCAGGGATGGAACGAGGGGTCCCGTAATGCTGTCGTGGGTAGAGAAGTTGCTAAAGGACCGGGACGAACGGATCCAACGTGATCGGGCGCTGGCCGCTCAACTGCTTGCCGATGCCGTGACCACGCGGCCGGCGCCGCCGCGCTAGCGGATCTCAGGCCAGCACTGGCGGGATGCGCCGGGTCATTGCGACCCGCCCAGGACTTCCCTCACCTTTCGCGCGAGCGCATCCATGGTGAAGGGCTTTTGCAGGAACGCATCCCCTACTCCGGCCTGATCAAGCCAACCCTCACCGCGAACCGCACAAGGCCGGCAAGGTCGTGCACGCCCAGACGCTCCATGAGTTGGGCGCGGTGCGCCTCGACCGTCCGGTAGCTGACCCCGAGACGCTCGGCAATCTCCTTGCTTGAATGGCCCTCCGCCGCCAATTGAAGGATCTCCCGCTGCCGCGGCGTGAGCGCATCGAGGGGATCGGTGGCGCCGCCCGTCCGGCTGACGTAGTCGTCGACCACGCGCTTGGAGACGGCCGGACTCAAATAACTCTCGCCGCGAGCGACGGCCCGCACGGCCACCTCGAGCTCCGCCACCGCCGAAGCCTTGAGGAGGTATCCGGCGCATCCCGCACGAAGCGCCCTCAGTACGTACTCCTCGGAAGTGTGCATCGATAGGATGATGACGCGGATGGAGGCGTCCAGCGTCGCCAGGCGCCCCGCGACCTCGAGCCCGTTCAATCCCGGCATGCCGACGTCCATGAGAACCACATCCGGCCGCAGGGCATCGGCGAGCCGCAGCGCTTCCTGACCGTCGCCCGCCTCGCCCACGACCTCGACACCCGGGAGTCCCTGGAGAAGGCCGTGGATCCCGGCGCGGACGAGCGTGTGGTCATCGGCCAAGAGTATTCGGATGGGCGTCATGCCGTTCATCCCGCCCTCCCACCCAAGGGGAGGCGAGCCCGCACTTCCGTGCCGGCTCCCGGGCGAGTTAACAGCTCGTACTCTCCCCCCGCCAGGGCAATACGCTCCTGCATCCCCAGGAGACCCACCGAAGCCCCTCCGATCGCGCGCTTCCGGGCGATAGCGGCGTCGAAGCCGATCCCGTCATCGCGAACCCTCAAGTCGAGGGCTTCCGCTACCGGGCGCAGATCCACCCAAACATTCCGAGCCTGCGCGTGGCGGGCAACGTTCGTGAGAGCCTCCTGAGCCACCCGGAAGCACGCAGTCTCCAGCTCCGATGGGAGGTGTGGAACCGCATCGATCGACAGGTGCACCTCGATGCGCGTCGTCCGTGCGAACCGGTCGGCGTACCATCGGACGGCCGCGGGCAGCCCGAGGTCGTCGAGCACCGAAGGCCTCAGGTCCAGCGCCAGATCCCGCACTCTCTCCATCGCCCGATCGACGGAAGCGATGGCGTCCCGCAGGTGGACGGGCGCCAAGGCGGCGGCGGAACGCTGGAAGGATGCCAAATTGATCTTCACCGCCGTGAGTACCTGCCCGAGCTCGTCGTGCAGCTCGACGGCCAGCCGCCGCCGCTCCTCCTCCTGCGCGCTCAGGAGTCGCCGGGACAACGCCTTCAGCTGCTCACGGCCGGCGCGCACCGCCTCGTCGAGGCGGCCCCGCTCGATGGCAGGCGCGACCCGGTCGGCGACCACTTGCAGGAGCTGGAGGTCGGCTTCCGTGAAGGGCGCAGCGGTGGAAGTCACGCCCACGAGGCCGATGGGCTTCCCCTCCACGAGGAGGGGCGTGCTCATGGCGGCACGGAGGGGCATGTTCAAGGCGGACCAGGCCTTCCCGTGCCACTCGTCGGCCCCCGGACTGGGCGGCTCCACCTCGTTGCTCAAGAAAGGAGCGTCAAGGTGGACGGCGTCGAGCGGGATGCGCACCCCGGCGACGCGCTCCAGGGGGAGGCCGTCGATCGCTCTCGCGTAGAGCGCCTTCCCTTCCTCGTCGATGAGCCTCACCGAGGCGACGTCCGCCCGCAGGGTGCTGCGCAGCCGGGCGAGGAGCTCGCGCAGCAGATCGTCCAGGCCGAGATAGGACAAGGCAGCGTCCGTAATTTGCTGGATGGCGTGAAGCCGCTCCAGCGCCGCCTCCGCTTCAGCCCTGGCCTTGCTCTCGCTCTCCAGGAGGCCCGCACGCTCTTCCTCGGCATGCCGCCTATCCGTCACGTCCTCCGCGATCCCCGCGTAGCGATAGATCCGACCCGAGGCATCTCGGATCGGGAAGCCCTGGTCGCGGATCCACCGGACGGACCCGTCGCCACGCACCACACGGTACGTCACATCCAGCTTGCCGCGCGAGCCCTTCTCGTCGGCGGCGCGCCACGCGCGCTCCCGATCCTCCGGATGAACGGCCTCGAGCCACGACCTTGGATCACGGTAGAGGCTCTCCCGGCTGCGCTCGAAGACCCGCTCGTAGGCAGGGCTGACGTAAAGCAGCTCGGTGTTGTCGAGGTTGGCGAGCCAGAACACCTCATTAATGTTCTCCGCAAGCTGTCGAAATCTTCCCTCGCTCTCGCGCAGCGCTTCCTCCGCCCGCTTGCGCTCGGTGATGTCCAGCCCCAAACTGATTCGCGAGCCGTCCGAGATATCGAAGCACGCCCACGAGCTTTCGATAACCCGCCTGTCCCGGGTGCGCATGCGGAAATCCGCCCAGCGACTCTGCACCCGCCGGTAGAACTCAAGAACCTCTTTTTGGCTCCCCGGATCGGGGTAACACTCGGTCAAGAGATTGACCTGCTGTGCCTCTTGCAGGGTCCAGCCGAGCGTTCGCTCCCACTCGCGGTTCACGCGGCAGAGCCGTTCGGATGCGTCGCTGATCGAGATCATGACCGGGATATTGTCGAAGATGGCTTGAAGGGTCTCCTTCTCCCGCTGTTGCGCCGCCTCCGCCGCCTTGCGCTCCGTGATGTCCAGCCCGAACCCTATCCGCGAGCCGTCGGAGAGGGCGAAGCGCGCCCACGAGACATCAATGACCCTCCCGGACCGAGTCCTCATCTGGAAGTCCGCCCAACGACGCTCCGCCCGGCGGATGAACTCCTTCACTCTCTCCCGATCCCGGGGATCCGGGTAAGTCTCGGCCAGGATGTCCAACCGTTGTGCTTCCGCGAGGGTCCAGCCGAGTGTCCGTTCCCATTCCCGGTTCACGCGCGAGAGACGCCCGGACGCGTCGTAGGACGAGATCATCACGGGTATGTTGTCGAAGATAGCTTCTAGGGTCTCCTTCTCCCGCCGCTGCTCGACCTCCACCTCGTGCCGTTCGACCGCCAGCGACAACACGTTCGCCACCGATTGCAGGAAGCCTAAATCGTCCGGGCTGAACGACCGTGGGCGCGTGGAGTGGACGGCGAGCCCTCCCCACGGACCGGAGCGGCCCCGAACCACCACGCCCATCATGCTCACCACACCGTGTTCCAAGGCGACCGGAGAGAGGGCCAACCGCGCCTCCGCTCCGACGTCGGGAACCACGACGGGCTCGTCCGAGCGCAGCAAGGGAGCGCTCATCAGGGCATCGTTGGCGGGTAAGGTCTTGCCAACGAGATCCTTCCAGCCCACGCCCGCGCGCAAGCGGGAGCCCTCCCCCCCGGGGAGCCACTCCCCTATGAGGGCGTAGTCGGTGCCCAGCGTTTCGGCGGTGATGACCGTGGCCTCCTCGAGCAGAGCAACCAGGCCCCGGGACTGGATCGCGGTCTGGCCCAAGGCGGCCACCGCTGACTGCTGTCGGTTGCGCGCGCGCAGCTCTTCGTTGACTGCTCCCAGCTGGGCGGTGCGCTCGGCGACACGCCGCTGGAGCTCATCGTTTAGTTGCTTGATGTCCGCCTTGGCCTCCCGGAGCTCGGGAGTCTCGACGATCTCCCAGAGCCCACTCCGCTTGGCCAGGGCGAAGTTGTGCGTTCGCGCCACGTCTAGAACATCGGCGGCGCCGGTCGTGGCGAGGGCGTAGGAACAAGACGCGACCATCCGCTTGTCGACGACCCACTCGTTGAACCTTTCTTCGTACTCGCAGAAGTTGCGCCAGTCCTTCCGCTGCAACCAAGACGGACTGCCGTTTACCCTCATCCCGAGAAAGCCCCTATCCAGGGCCTGCGTGAGCTTCTTTTCCCAGGCGCCTATCAACCCCCTGAGATCGAGGGCGCCGGCGCTCAAATACCACTCCCGGCCCTGATGGATCTCGATGCTTCCGTCCGCTTCGTAGCGTGCCAGGTCTGGGAGAGCCCTTCTCAACGCACTGATCGCCTCGCCCGTCGTCGTGGGTTCGGGGACGACCCAGAGGCAGAACTCGCCTTGTTCGAGCCCGGCCTTGAAGTAAGGAAGCAAGGTATCGAGCAGGTCGTCCTTCGTCTCGAAGAAGTGGCAGAAGTGCGTGCCCCAGGGGACGTCGCCTAGGAAATCGATCCCGGTCTTCCTCAACGGCACCGTCGTCACCCCTTGATTATCCACCCCTAAGGAGCCGGCTGGGCGGGGTTAGGTATTCGCTCCCGTGCGAATAGGGGTTCGCACGTATAGAGAGTCACGGGCCGTCCCGATAGTCTGGATCGGCACTCCTCCTGCAAGAGATGGGGGCCCAAGAGACCGAGGCGTGGCAACCCCTACGGAGGCCTAAGGAACATGTTGAGCCGACTGGTCGCAAAGGACGTCGACCCGACGATCGGGCCGGGGGGCGCACGGGGCGGGATCAACTCTGCCCTCGCGCCGGCGGAGCAGATCCTCACCAGCATTGTCGTCGGCGCCCCGAACCCCGTGCCGAATACTAGACCTCTTGCCATCACGACCTGTCCAACGCGGAGTAGGCCGAGGACTCTCGAGAGCGCGCACGGGGAGGCAGCGGATCGCGACATCTGCCTAGACGTGGAGGACACCGGGCAGGGGGTGAACAGGGGGCTGGCGATGCACGTCTTCGAGCCTTTCTTCGCGACGACGATCCGTGCGGTTGCGGCGTGGGCCCCGCCCGCGTCCCGGGGATCGTCCGACAGGCCTTCGTTCGCTTGGACCGTGCGCCGGGAAAGCGCACGACAATCAGGATCTGACTGCCTGGGGTCGATGCGGCAGCCGACAAACACGTGAATCCCCCTTCGGCCAGTGGCGACATGGTGACCGTGCTGCTGGTTGAGGACGAACAGAGTCTTCGCGAGCTCATCCGCGAGATCCTGCAGGCCAACGGCTACGAGGTCCTCGAGGCGGAAGACCCGCCAAAGGCGATCGAGATTGTGGAGCGGCACCAGGGTGCGATCCATCTCCTCCTGACCGACATACTCATGCCGGGCATGAACGGGCGGGTGTTAGCGCAGCGGGTGAGGGAACGAAGGCCGGCCATCCGGGTCCTTTACATGTCCGGCCACACGGAAGACTCGGTCGCCCAGAATGGTTTGGTCGAGCCGGGAGCCCTGATGATCTCGAAGCCCTTCACCCAGGAGTCTCTCGCTCGCAAGCTTCTCGAAGCCCTTGGTCCGCGACCGCGGCAGCAGGGGTGAGGGTCTGGCTTCCCAGGAGCCGGGAAATTCGCGTCCCAAACGAGTGGCGCTCACGCGATGAGCCGAGTTCTCATCATCGACGATAGCGAGGAAACATGCGGTGTCATCGCCGACATCCTTAGCGGCGAGGGCTACGAGGTGACCTCGGCCGCAGAGGGTGCGACTGGCCTTGCCCAAGCCATCGCCACGCACCCGGACCTGATCCTCTGCGACATCATGATGCCAGGCATCAGTGGCTTCGAGGTACTGAGCGCCCTGCGCCGAGAGCCGTCGACGGCGGTGACACCCGTCATCTTTCTCACCGGGGTCGGGGGGCCGGAAGCGGTGCGGGCAGGAATGAACTCCGGGGCCGACGACTATCTGCTCAAGCCCGTTCTCCCCGGCGACCTGATTGCCACCGTAGCCGCAAGGTTGGAACGCTCGGCGGCGGTGAGGAGGGAGGCCGAAAGCTCCTTGCAGGAACTGACCGAGGAGCTGGCGGCGTCTCTTCTTCCAGACCAGTTCTTGACTCCCCTAACCGCGGTCATGGGCCTAGCCTCCCTGCTGATGGAGGAAGGAGCGATTCAAGCGGGGGACATAGGGGAGGTGGGCCGGGGGATTCTCGAGGCCGGCCAAGCGCTTCAGGAACTGATAGAGAGGTTTCTCACTTATGCCGAACTCCAGGCCGCAACGTCCGTTGTTCCTTCGAGCATTCAGGGCGCGAAGGCCTTCGAGACCGCTCGTGAGGAGGCCAACGGCAGGGCTCTGCGCGCACACCGATCCGATGATCTGCAGGTCTCGGGTGTGCCGACCCCGGTGCCGATGGTATCGGATCATTGGCGGTGGTTGATCCGGGAATTGGTCGACAACGCCCTCAAGTTCTCGCGGGCGGGGTCCCCGATCGCAGTGAATCTGACGAGCAGCGGTGGCGAGCCCACCCTGACCGTTCGCGACCGCGGCCAGGGGTTGCCCTCCGAAGATCTCAAGAGTCTGGCCCAGCGCGTGCCTTTCCTGCGACGCAGTCCACACCAAGCTGGCCTTGGGTTGGGTCTCAGTGTCGTTCGCCGGCTCCTCCACCTGTACGGGGGCACTCTCTCGTTTGAAACAGCCGCCGGAGAGGGCACCACCGCCCGCGTGCAGTTCCCACCTCCTCCGGCCACGCCCTCGACGCCCCAAAGAGAATCCCGACGAACCGCCACGGTTCGTCATCTTAAGCGCTGAGCGTTAAGCGCTAAGCGGGCACCGCCGCCTCCGAGTCCCTCCCCGGCACGGTGTATGCTCAAGCGGAGCGGGGCCGGCTCTAGGTCGTTGACCTCGTGAGCGCAAGCGCCACGGGTCCCATGTCGGTGTACCCGCGAGACTCCAACTCGATTGCCCCGAGAGGTTGGTCCAGCGCCCCGAACGACGTGCAGTACTCTCGAGGAATCGGTGGCTTAAAAGGGCCCTTCACGATTCCAAGGGACGACCAACGTCTATTCGCGCGGCCTTTGCATGAGCCTCTACCTGGTCCTACTTGTCGGCTATGCCGGCCTGCTCGTTGGGCTCGGCCTGGGGATCGGTCGGCGTACGCGCCAGGCCGCCGACTTCTTTGTCGCCGGCCGCCGGTTGGGACCGGGGCTCCTCTTTGCCACCATGCTGGCGGCCAACATCGGAGCGGGATCCACGGTGGGGGCGACCGGGCTCGGCTATCGCGACGGCGTCGCCGCCTGGTGGTGGGTGGGATCGACGGCGATAGGCTCCACGGTTCTCGCGTTCTGGGTGGGGCCCGCCCTCCGCCGGGCGAGCCAACGGTTGGGCCTGCACACCGTCGGCGACTACCTAGAGCATCGGTACGGCCCGACCGTTCGCGCCCTGGAGGCGGCGATCCTGGGCGTGGCCTCGCTCGCCATTCTGGCGGGTCAGCTGATCGCCCTCGCTTGGGTGCTGGAGGTGACGGTGGGCGTCCCCAAAACGCTCGGTTGCCTCATCGGCGGCCTGGTCATTACCGGCTATTTCGGCGCGGGCGGTCTCTCCGCTTCCGTTTGGGTGAACCTCGCGCAGCTGACGGTCAAGCTCGTCGGTCTGGGGATCGCCGTGCCCTTCGCCTGGCGGCAAGCCGGCGGCTGGGGGGCTCCTTTGTCCGTGCTCCCGGCAGACGCGGCCTACTGGGGGTTCTGGCAGAACAACGGCTCGGGGTGGCCTCTGCTCATGCTGTTGGGGCCGGCGTTCGCGGTCTCCCCGGGTCTCCTCCAGAAGGTTTACGGAGCGCGCGACGACGCGGCCGCCCGCCTGGGAGCGGGCGCCACGGCCCTGGCTCTCCTGCTTTACGCCTGCGTCCCCCCCCTCCTCGGGATCCTGG
>DATMQU010000347.1:0-2636 GCA_035566715.1 Vicinamibacteria bacterium | reverse complement strand
GCCGGGCCGCGGAAGTCCAGAATATCACGGGGTGTATACTCGCCTAGAGCATGCCCCGGCCCGAGCGCCACGTCCTCGTCTGCGTGAACACGCGTCCCCCCGGTAACCCCAAGGGTTCCTGCGGAGAAAAAGGGTCCGAGGGGCTCTTCGATCGCCTCAAAGCCATGGTCAAGGAGCGCGGCCTGGGCACGCGCGTGATCGTGAGCCGCACGAGCTGTCTCAAGCACTGCAGCCGGGGGATCACCCTGGCCGTCTATCCTGAGAACGTCTGGTATGGGGGGGTGGCGCCGGAGGATCTCGAGGAGATCATCGCCTCCCACCTCGAGGGGGGGCGGCCCCTACCGCGCCTCTTCATGCCCGACATTCCCTGGGAGTGACCGCGGCTCAGCCCCGGCGGCGGGGAGAGCGCGCCGCCCTGCGCATCCCGGGATGGAGCCGCGACAGCTCACGCAGGAAGACGTCGGGGGCGATCTTGCCGTCGCGCAGGAACTGGCTCACCTCGCGGGCGAGCTCGGTCACGATCTCCGGCCGGTTTGAAGGCTCCTTGTGGACAACCGTGCGCCGGTGGATGCGTCCATCCCCGATCAGACCCTTCACCAGGTTGACCCGCGACGCGCTCCACAGCCGGTAGCCGTTGCGGTTGCGCGGGGGCTCGGGGACCTTGCCCGTGTAAAGCCAGTTGAGCAGGGTTTGTTTGCTGACCTTGAGCTCGTGCGCGACCTCGATGGTCGTGAGGTACTTCATGCAGGATTGGACGCCGTGATGGCGATCCGGCCCGATTCTACCCGCTCCCCACCCTCAGTCAACGACGCCCGGCGTCGTGGCACAATGAGCAGGCCATGACCGATGACCACGAGCGCGTGGGCGGCCCGGAGATCTCGTCGGAACCCCGGCCGGGGACTCGGGGCGCCCGGCGGGGATTGCGGCGGGCTCTGCTCCTGGCCGCTTCTCTGACCCTTCTCGCGCTCTGGGGACGGGGGGCGGCTCCCTTCGTGGCCTGGGAGCTGGCCCGCGATCACGGCCGCTGCTTCGCCAAGGGACAGCTGCCCGCCAAGGTCTGGACCAGCGATCCGACCGAGGTGACGGCCTGGTTCGAGGCCCAGGGGACGCTCTTCCCCGTCATCCCTCCGGGGGCAGGGGGCTTGGAGCTGGTCGGGGCTCGATACTGCTCGCTCGGCGACCGTCTAGCCGCGCATCTCTACTATGCGGGGGACCGCCACCACCTATCGCTCTACGTGATCTCGGGCCCGGCCCGCTTTGCCGACTCTTTCGAGGCCACGAGCGGAGGGAAGACGGTGCGCCTCTTGCGCACGGCCGGCACCACGGTCGCCCTCGTGGCGGAGCGTCCCGAAGACGTGGAGGCCTTCCAAAACACGTTCACCACCTCAATCGCGCGCGGGGCGGGCAGAGGGCCGGATCCCGCCCACTATTGACCCCGTGCTGAGGAGTTGGTACGCTTGAGATTCCTCGGAGGGGCTGTAGCGCAGTTGGGAGCGCGCGTGAATGGCATTCACGAGGTCACGGGTTCGATCCCCGTCAGCTCCACCAACTCCGGCAACAACTTAGAGAGACGGCCCTGAAGCGCGGGGCATTTCGTGTCTTGTTTCGGGGCTGGTTCGACGTATGCCCCCTCAGGCGAGTAACCGAAGGCCCAACAAGGGAGTAACGCTGTGTTCGACAGCTATCGCAACAGATACGAAAACGCGAGGATGAAACGAGAAGACGGAATCCTCGAGGTCGCCTTGCATTCGGGAGGCGGGCCGCTCGTGTTCAACGGCTACGTGCATGAAGCCCTGGTAGGGGCCTTTCGTGACATCGGCGATGATCGCGAGAACCACGTCGTCATCCTGACCGGCACCGGCAATGAATTCTGCGCCCAGATCACTCCGGATGGTTTCGACTTCTTCACACCCACTGGATACGACAAGATCCTCCGGGAGGGCACGAAGGTCCTCGAGAACATTCTCGACATACAGGTCCCGATGATCGCGGCGATCAACGGGCCGGTGACGGTGCATTCCGAACTTGCCTTGCTCTGCGACATCGTCATTGCCACCGAAGATGCCTACTTCGAGGATGCGCCTCATCCCGCATTCGGCATCGTCCCAGGTGATGGCTTGCATATCGTCTGGCCTGAAGTCATCGGCGAGATCCGCGGTCGTTATTTCCTGCTCAGCGGCCAGAAACTGAGCGCCGCACAAGCGAAGGAGTATGGCGCGGTGAACGAGGTCGTTTCTCGTGAAGCCTTGCTGCCGCGGGCCTGGGAACTGGCACGACATATGAAAAAGCAGAGCCCGCTCACGTTGCGGTACACGAGGATGGCGCTCTCGAATCGCTTTCGTCGCAGGCTCCAGGAGGGGTTGTCGTACGGACTCGCCCTCGAGGGCATCTCTGCTGCACAGGTCGCGCTGTTAAACGCTCGAGCAAAAAAGTAGGGCTTCGTTCCGTGGCTGCTGATACAGATGCCTTCCCGCAACTCAGCGACGCCGAACTGGCGACGTTTGGGCAGCTCGGCGTTCGCCGAGCGGTCGCGGCGGGCGACTACCTGTACCGGGAGAGCGACCCCGGCTACGATTTCTACGTTGTCCTTTCCGGCGCCGTCGAGATCGTGGTCAACTCTGAGGGTAAGGAACGGG